>JBHJOO010000199.1:0-15139 GCA_050329675.1 Balneolaceae bacterium | reverse complement strand
CGGGAAGATGGCAAACATCCTACCTGGAACTGAATAAACGACCGGTTACTATCGATCTGAATGGTGAAATTGTTGAAACGTATGGTGCAACCCGTTTCGGATATTATGCTTTTCACAGAGTTGGCGATCTCACTCCGAGAGATTGCAGGCCAGCCGGCTGGCAAATTCAGTATACACAACACAACCAGCATTAATGAACAGTCCCGTTTGCTATTTGAATTTATTACATTGATTTTCCTCTACCAACTTAATTCATATGTAAAAAAATGACTCATTCAGAAGAAACCGGGTACCAGTCAATCACCTGGGAAAATGAATCCCTTTTTATTTTGGATCAGACTCACCTGCCCGAAAGGGAAGTAAATCTGCAATTGACTTCAACTGGACAGGTTTGGGATGCCATTAAAAAACTGAAAGTACGCGGAGCGCCCGCAATTGGCATTGCCGGGGCATATGGGTTATATCTTGGTATTCGTGAATTGGACAATCGTAATTACGAAACTTTTGAAAGAGAAACCGAAAGAATGGCCGATTATCTGAATAGCGCAAGGCCAACAGCCGTGAATTTATCATGGGCACTTGAACGGTTAAAAAATACGATCCGTGCTCATAAAGAAAGACCTGTTGAAGAAATCAAAAAAATTGTTCTGGAAACGGTAATCACAATTCATGATGAAGATCGCAGGCTCTGCAAGGCAATCGGAGAAAACGGACTGGAAATTGTTCCTGAAAATGCTAACATTCTCACCCATTGCAATACCGGCGGGCTGGCAACATCTCAATACGGAACAGCCTTTAGTGTGATTTATCATGCTCATATAAATGGCCTTTTAAAACAAGCCTGGGTCGATGAAACGCGTCCGCTCTTACAAGGCTCCCGGCTAACGGCATGGGAAATGCAGAAAGCGGGTATCCCGTTCAAATTGATCGTAGACTCTGCTGCAGCTTTTGTAATAAAAGCAGGCATGGCGGATTTGATCATTACCGGAGCCGACCGGATTTCAGCCAATGGCGACACGGCAAATAAAATCGGGACTTATAATCTTGCAGTATTGGCAAACTATCACAATATTCCATTTTATATTGCCGCACCTTATTCAACCATTGATCTGAATCTTGAAACCGGAGATGATATTATTATTGAAGAGCGGGAAAGCGATGAGGTTACATCATTTGGAGTCAAGCCTACTGCACCTGATAAAACCGAAACCTGGAACCCTGCTTTTGACATCACCCCAGCGTCTTTAATCACCGGCATCATTACTGAAAAAGGAATCATAAAGCCCGATTACAAAATGAATCTGCAAAAAATGATGGAAAGCCGGGTGGTTTGATCTGTAGAACACACCAGGCTGAAGGCCTGGCACAACACAGCCCGGGCCAACGCCCCGGAGAAACACGGGGACACAGACCCCGTCAGGCTGAAAGCCTGAAGCAGGCTTTAACTTCTACTGCAATGCTCTCAACTGTTCCAGAACAGCATAGGCACGAATACTTCCATGCGAGGTATTCCAAACGGCTATGCCATTATGAATGATCAAGACTTGTGGCGATTGATGAATGATCTTAGATCTGGATGCTATATAGTTTGATAGTGGCCTTGATCTTACCACATTAACGAAATGACAATCTGCATATTTGCTAATAGACTCAAAAGCAGATTCAATCTCCGATTTTGAAAACCAGCAAATACTGCAAGAGTTACTGTGTTTGTAAATCAGCTGAGGCCTGTCAGATGAACGTTCAAAAATTTCATCAACCTCATTTTCCGTTTCCGGAATATTCCAAATCGATTCATCAACCCTTCCGGCTGTAATAACTTTTTTAAATCCTGAAAAGAAACTCATGATGTCAATTGCCTAAACAAACTCCAATATCCTGTGCTGTTTTAATTGTATCGTTGTCAAGTGGTACTGTTTTAAGTTTATCTGCTACTTCTGCAATCGGAATGCCAATAATACGATTTTCGCGCATAACTATCAGATTATTAAATATTTTTTTCTCAACAGCCCGGATGGCAGCCGCTCCGAATCTGAGTGATATCAGCCGGTCATAAGTTGATGGCGTACCTCCCCTCTGCAGATGGCCTAAAACAAGGGATCGCGACTCTTTCCCTGTTTTTTCAGACAACACTTTTTCAAGGTGTTCAGCGATACCCCCAAGAAGTTCTGCCTGGCCCGGCTTCTTTTCCCTTACAAACCGTTTGCCATCCAATTCCGTTGAACCCTCCGCCACTACTACAATGACGTGATTTTGATTTTTGGATTCTCTTTCTTTCACTTTTTTAACAATCGAATCAATAGAAAAGGGAATTTCAGGTATCAGGATAACATCAGCAGAAGCTGACAGGCCCGAGTGCAGCGCAATCCATCCTGCATAACGGCCCATTACCTCAACAACCATAATACGCTGGTGAGATTCGGCCGTAGTTGTAATCCTGTCAATTGCATCAGTAGCTATATTTACAGCCGTATCAAAACCAAGGGTTACATCACAACCCCAAATATCATTATCAATTGTTTTGGGCACACCTACAATCCGGCAACCCTTCTCAGTTAACCTGTGAGCAATACGCATCGAGCCGTCACCACCAATGGCAATCAACGCATCCATATTGTGATTTTGAAACACTTTGATGACCTCATCCGAACGATCTTCAACATCCCAGCTGCCATCTGCTTTTTGATACGGCATCTCAAATGGATTTCCCCTGTTTGCCGTTCCCAGTATTGTTCCCCCCATCATCGTGATACCACGAACTTTTTCGGGTGTGAGCCGGATAAAGGGTTCATCTGTATAAAGCGAACCATATCCGTTTTTAATACCATAAACTTCCCATCCTCTTTTTATTGCTGATAAAGTTGCCGCCCGAATGGCAGCATTTAAACCCGGGGCATCGCCGCCTCCTGTATTTATGGCAATCTTCATACAACAGCCCCCTCTTCCATCTCATATCCGAGATAGGCAAGTGTTTCTTCAACAAAATCCAAACCAAGCCCTTTCCGAAGTAAAACTGGCTGATCATTTGTCAAATCAAGTATCGTTGTCTGATCGGCTGGTAATTTTTGCTGGTTGTCAATAATTATATCCACCATTTTATCAAATCGCGACAAAAACATCTCCCTGTTCGATTCCGCCGGGTTTCCATATTCAACCTCATCCAGGCGTGCGGTAATAGCCGTTAAAGGGTGTCCTACGGCTTTTATGATGTCAAGGCAGATCTCATAATCAGGTACACGTATACCAACGGTTCTCTTTTTGGGATGCTGCAGCAAGCGTGGCACTTCACGTGTTGCTGGTAAGATAAAAGTATAAGGGCCGGGAATAAGTCTTTTAATAAGCTTGAAATTTTCATCTGTCAAATTCGCAAAGGTTGAGACATTTTCAAGATTATAGCACATAACAGAAAGGTGATCATTTTTGCCGAGATTCCGGATTTTTCTGATTCTGTCAATTCCTTTTTTATTTTTATAATCACATCCCAAAGCATATTGGCTGTCGGTGGGAAACAGCATTATAGTGTCATCGTTTTTTAATAAATCTGCTATCTCATAAATTCGTTTCTGGTGAGGAGTTTCCGGATGAAGTTTTATACGATTTGCCATTTTGTTTCCTTATTTTTAATTAAAGCAGGATAACTGCCGTTTACTTGAAATCAAACTAATACCAAAAAAAATTTTAACTCACTCTTTTTTGTCACATTCCTATAAACATAAAAAACGATACAAAAAATTTATCTGTTTCAATTATATAAGCGAACTTTAAAATAAAATCAATCCATTATGAAAACTAAAGTAAAAGCTTACTGGTTAGGGCACTCAGCATTCAAACTTGAATCACCATCAGGTAAAATTATCTTCATTGATCCGTTCCTGAGTCAAAACCCGACAACTCCCGATACATTTAAAAATCCGGAGAAAGCGGATTACATACTGCTTACACACGGACATGAAGATCATGTAGGTGATACGTTAGACATAGCCAAACGTACCGGATGTAAAGTAGTTGCCCAGGTCGAGCTCTCACATCTGTTAAAAAAACACGGACTGAATGAAGAGCAGCGCGTTGAATTTAACAAAGGTGGAACCATATCATTTGATGATTTTTCCGTAACACTTGTTTCTGCCAATCACAGCTCCTCGTTCGGTGGTGAATATGCCGGTGAAGCCGGAGGACTTATTATAAGTTTTGATGATGACATCACGTTTTATCATTTCGGTGATACCAATATTTTTTATGACCTCGAACTTTATGACGTATTGTATGAGCCGGATGTTCTCGCGGTACCAATGGGTGACTATTATACAATGGGGCCTGAGGAAGCAGCTGCAGCTGTTGAGATGCTGAATGCAGAAATCGCTGTTCCCATGCATTATGGCACATTCCCGGTATTAACCGGTAAGCCTGAAGATTTTAAAAGCTATACCGAAGAAATTTGTGAGACCAAGGTATTGATTCCTAAAGCCGGAGAACAGTTTTTAAAGTAAGGTTACTCTAAGTGTTGAAAATACCTTTAGGTTAGGTGTTTGCCAATTTAATAGGTTCGGACGTGGAGGAGTAATATGTGAAAACAGAAAAGTGAAACGTGAAAAGTTATCACGATTATACCCGCTGACTGACACACCCTCAAGATCCTTCACTGAAAATATCAACCTATTGCGACCTTTGCGTGAACATTGCGCCCTTTGCGTGAAACCCGTAAAACCATGATCCTGTCCTGATTTCAAATTATAGCAGTCGTGGTTTTTCTTAAAGCTTTCGGAAGAAATCGCTGCGCTCAACCCCGACACAGTCATTCACTTGCCCTTGTACTTTTTTGACATTGTCGGGATCTCGCTGCGCTCGACTCACGGCTAAACATACGCATTCAGTAGAAAGAAAATAAGCACGCCGGTTACAGACACGTACAACCATACCGGGAAAGTCCACTTTGAGACTCTCCGGTGTATTTTAAATTTTCCGGAAAATGCAAAATAGAAACTGGTTAGCACAAGCGGAACCACAAATGCAGATAATATAATATGGGTAATCAGTATAAAAAAATAGACCGGCCTGATCATACCCTCTCCGGGAAATGGGGTGTGGCCGGCAAAATTATGATACAAAAGGTAACTGATCAGAAATAAAGAAGAAGTTACAAACGCTGTCAGCATATATTTCATATGTGTTAAAAATTTACGCTTTTTGATTGCGCGAAAACCCAGCAAAATCAAAATAGTGCTCACCGAATTTAAAAGGGCATTTAATGCAGGCAGCTGATTTACCCAACTCGCCGATGTTTCGGCTGACTCCCTGAAGTAGATCATCCAGATTATAAACAAAAAAGCAATCGTGCTTATTACAAGTATCGTCATGATAGCCTTGGCTACGCTCAGTTCTCTTATCAAATCAATGGTGATTTGATCTTTAAAATTTTTATTCATTTCACTTTTTATATTACTTATTTCAGGAAATACACGCACAAAATAATGTTTTTGAAACCGCAGTTTCACCTGTTTACTTTACATTTTTAATTAAAAATCTTTTATTCGGAATATTTGGCAATACAGGTATGGTGGCCTGAATGTTTTCTAAGTAACTATGTTTCCGATGATTTAATTCTTATTAAAGTTATACAAATCGCCGGTTCGATTCATATCACAATCTTAATTCATAACACCGCCGATTTATTAGGTATTTTTGATGAATCTGTTATATTTTATCACACAGAATAAAAAAAGCACAGAATTGACTCAGCATGGCATTATTTAGAATGATTTTAAATATGAAAAAGCAAACCGATTTAGCTGTGGACATATCCATAATTTCGGTAACTTTTGCCAGCCGAAAAACTTTTATAAAAAAAATATCAACAACTGATTAATCTCTACTGATTTTATGGCTCAGATTTTTCCTAAGTGGGCAAACGACATACCGAGACGCTTGCTCGTGGGTGTTATTATTTTTTTAAATGGGATTGTTTTTGCAATCTGGTATTTTTTCTCTCCTGAATTTACAGATGTTGGCTATGCACCGGTTCAGCCGGTACCTTTCAGTCATCAGGTTCACGTTGGCAAACTTGGCATGGATTGCCAATACTGTCACACACAGGTTTTTGAATCAAAACATGCTAATGTTCCTGCTACTCAAACCTGTATGAATTGTCATAATCAAATCAGAACGGATGCGGAATCACTCGAGCCCGTTCGTGAAAGCTGGGATACCGGAAATCCTATTGAATGGGTCAGGGTTCACATGCTGCCCGATTATGCATACTTCAACCACAGTGCTCACGTAAATGTTGGGGTAGGGTGCGAATCATGTCATGGGCGGGTTGACAGAATGGAAGTTGTTTATCAGGCTGAACCTCTTAGCATGAGCTGGTGTCTCGACTGCCACAGGGAACCTGAAAAGTTTATTCGACCGGTTGAAGAAGTTACCACAATGGGTTATCAGGCTGATAACCAGATTGAAAAAGGGCTTGAGCTTGTCGCCAAACAAAATATTAGTGCCCCGCAGTATTGTCAGGGCTGCCACTATTAACATCGGATCACAAACGAGTTTTGAAACAAAGTATTTGCAACGAATGAGTGATGAAATAAAGCAAACAACGTATTGGAAAAGTTTAAGTGAGCTTGCGCAAAATGAAGAATATAAAAAATATGAAGGGCGCGAGTTTCCCGAAAACGCCTCTGAATTGACAGATCAGGTTTCGCGCAGAAGTTATCTGCGTGTGATGGGAGCATCTATTGCACTTGCCGGGTTTGCAGCCTGCCGTAAACCGGTTCAAAAGATTTTACCTTATTCGAAACAGCCCGAAGATCTGGTACTTGGCAAACCACTGTTTTATGCTACCGGAATGCCATTTCAGGATTCAGTTACAGGTTTGCTTGTTGAAAACAATGAAGGCCGCCCCACAAAAATTGAGGGGAATGAGTTGCATGAAGCCAGTTCCGGCAGAACAAACATTTATCATCAGGCTGCTGTTCTCTCAATGTACGATCCCGATCGCTCCCGGTCTGTAAGGCAGGATGGAAATGAAATCTTTGATGGTGATTTTATCAGCTTTGCTGAAAATCACTTTGCTGATACAAACAGAAATATTGCTTTTATCAGTGAGGCAAACTCCTCTCCAACCTACAATCGTATAAAGAGGGAAGTTTTGCAGAAATATCCGAATGCCCGGTGGGTAACGTATGAGCCATTCGGTGATGACAATGTCGTTGAGGGCAACAGAATTGCATTTGGACGCGGCTTGAGAACCGTCAACCACTATCGAAATGCCGATCTTGTTTTATCTCTCGATCATGATTTTATAAATCCGAATGCCGACAAAGATAGTGTCAAAAATTCTGTCGATCTTACAAAAAACCGTCATGTAACATCTTCAAATGATTCCATGTCGCGGATCTACTCGGTTGAAAGTACCTTTACAAATACCGGTTCGTATGCAGATCATCGCCTCAGGCTCAAAGCCTCTGAAATTGAACCGTTTACATTTGCACTTGGAAAAAAACTTGCTGAATCGATAAACGGCCTTACGGCATTTAATGCTGTCTCCAATCAATATGAAAATCACGAATGGATACTCAATTTGGCTGACGAGCTTTTGAATAACAGAAGCCGAAGCATTATTTCTGCCGGTTATGAACATAAACCTGCTGTTCATGCAGCTGTTGCGGCTATCAACCTTGCTCTTGGCAATACCGGTAATACCGTCACACTTCATGAAATAACTCACTTTGATAATCAGAATAACAGAGAAGCGTTTCTATCACTGATTGATGAAATGAAAGCCGGTGTAATTGATACAGCTGTATTTATCGGTACCAATCCTGCTTTTACTGCACCTGCCGATCTTGATATTGCACTTGCCCTTCAAAATGTAGAAACTAAATTTCATCTGTCTGATTATTATGATGAAACATCCAAAATGTGTAACTGGCATGTGCACAGATCTCATTTTCTTGAGAGCTGGGGTGATGGATATTCTTATACCGGAACAAGAACTGTTATTCAGCCGCAAATAAAACCCCTTTTTGAGGGATGGAGTGAAATTGAATTTCTGAATACCATCCTGACCGGGGATTATGAAGAAGGATATGAACTGGTACGAGAAACCTGGCTGGAATATTATCCGAACGAATTTGAAAACAAGTGGCGGAAAGTACTTCACGATGGTGTGGATACTACCGATAACTTCGATCAGGTATCCGTAAGCCTTGCCGGAAATTTTACACAATTACTACAACCGCACTTTGAACACCGCCCGGTTCAGGGAATTGAAATTGTAATTAAACCGGATATAACTCTTTTTGACGGACGATTTGCTAATAACGGCTGGCTTCAGGAATTACCGGATCCGATGACAAAAATCACATGGGACAATGTAGCTCTTATGAGTCCTGCAACTGCCCGAAGCCTTGGTATTAATCCCGAGAGGCATCTTTCCGAGAAAGAAACTCCGGTTGTAAGAATTTCAGCAGCTGGTAATTCTGTAGAAATCGCAGCCTGGGTTCAACCCGGGCATGCAGATGACTCCATCACTTTAACTGCCGGATATGGACGATCAGGAATCGGGCGTGTGGCAGACGGCGTTGGTGTTGATGTTTATCCGCTGAGAACTTCAGAAAATTCTTATTACCAGGCTGCCGATGTAACCATTACCGGCAGATCTTATGAAATTGCAAGTACTCAGAACCATCACAACCTTGAAGGGCGGGATATGATCCGGCCTGCTACACTCGATGAATATCGAGCCAATCCGGATTTTGCTTCTTATAAAAGTGTTCATGGTTATGAAGTCCCGGGGTTGAAGGAAGCCCGTGAACTGGGAGAGGATCAACCTGTTTCCCTTTTCACCCCTTTTGCTCCGCCTGATTATCAGCCGCAATGGGGTATGGCCATCGATTTGAATGCCTGTTTCGGATGCGGAGTATGCACCATTGCCTGCCAGGCAGAAAATAATATTCCGGTTGTTGGTAAACGTGAAGTTGGCAGAAAAAGGGCAATGCACTGGATTCGCACCGACCGTTACTACGTAGGCGATGAAAATAATCCAAGAGCATATCACCAGCCGGTACCCTGCATGCACTGTGAATTGGCGCCCTGTGAACAGGTTTGCCCCGTTGCGGCCACAACTCACAGTGATGATGGTATGAATCAAATGACGTATAACCGCTGTATCGGCACCAGATATTGCTCAAATAACTGCCCTTACAAAGTAAGAAGATTTAATTTCTTTAATTACACAAGGGAATACTTAACAACCGGTGACGATCCCGAAATAATACAAATGGCCATGAATCCGGAGGTAACGATCAGATTTCGCGGAGTTATGGAAAAGTGCTCATATTGTGTTCAGCGGGTGAATAATGCAAAAATTGAAACGAAAAAGAAAACGGGTACAAAAAGGCCCCCTGACGGGATGGTACAGACTGCATGCCAGCAGGCATGTCCGGCCAATGCCATTACTTTTGGAGACCTGACAGATGACAACAGTGTTGTTTCAGTGAACAAAAAAAATGAACGCAATTATGTGATGCTTGAAGAAATGAACGTGCGTCCCCGTACTTCCTATCTTGCACCGTTGCGTAATAAAAACCCGGAATTGGCTTAACTAAAAAGTATAGAATCGGAAACTGATTATAACATGAGTAAAACGTACGAATACGTACCGGAGCCTGCACTTGTAAAAGGCAACCACGATTTCAGCAGTGTTACCGCATTGGTAACCGATATAAATATGCGGCCTACTCCCGCTGGATGGTATATTGCATTTGGGATCTCCAATATTCTGTTATTAACCATGTTAGTTGCAATCGGATATCTTGTCTGGGAAGGTACGGGGATCTGGGGATTAAACAACACCGTCGGATGGGGATGGGCAATCATTAATTTTGTTTGGTGGGTTGGGATTGGCCATGCGGGTACACTTATATCCGCAATTCTTTTTCTATTCCGGCAAGGCTGGAGAACAGCTATAAACCGTTTTGCAGAAGCAATGACTATATTTGCTGTGATGTGTGCGGGTGTATTTCCGGCCATTCACGTAGGGCGAATCTGGGTTGTTTACTGGATGTTTCCCCTGCCAAATCAAATGGCAATGTGGCCCAACTTTAACAGCCCGCTTTTATGGGATGTGTTTGCTGTATCAACCTACTTTACTGTATCTCTTCTATTTTGGTATGTTGGGCTTGTACCGGATCTTGCGACTGTAAGAGACAGGATTAAAAGTAAAGTCGGCAAAGTGTTATACGGAATCTTTTCTCTCGGGTGGAGGGGCAGTAACAGGCATTGGTGGAATTACGAAAAATCATATATGATTCTGGCAGGCCTGGCAACCCCGCTTGTTCTATCTGTACATACCATTGTATCCTTCGACTTTGCCGTTTCCATTATCCCTGGCTGGCATACGACTATTTTCCCGCCATATTTCGTAGCCGGTGCTGTTTTTTCAGGATTTGCCATGGTTTTATCCCTGATGATTATCTGCCGCAAGGTTTACAAACTTGAGGATGTAATGACCGTTGACCATATCGAAAAAATGAATATCATCCTTATGGTGACCGGCACCATGGTCGGGTTTGCCTATCTTATGGAATTTTTTATGGCATGGTACAGCGGTGTTGAATATGAAAAAGCCATCTTTATGCTTCGGGCTGCAGGCCCTTATGCATGGGCATATTGGATTATGATTATCTGTAATGTGGTTTCACCTCAATTTTTCTGGTCGAAGAGGCTCAGAAGAAATGTAACCTTTACATTTATTATTTCAATTGTGGTGAATATAGGCATGTGGTTTGAAAGATTTGTTATTACAGTCACTTCGCTTTCAACTGACTTTCTGCCTTCATCATGGGCTTATTATTCACCGACTATGTGGGATGCGTTAACTTTTCTTGGAACATTCGGTTTATTTTTTACTAATTTTCTTTTGTTTCTCAGATTTTTACCCATGGTTGCTGTAGCTGAATTAAAAGGAGTTATGCCCCAGGCTGATCCTCATAATTATGACGAAAAAACCGGGGAATTTAAACCTCACCGGGTTAAAGTCCCCAAACAAGATAATGATTCGGTATAAAAGGAAAAGACAATGAGTACTACTGCTTCAAATAAATCTCTTTATGGCGTTCTTGCCGAGTTTCGCAATCCCAAAGAATTAATAGATGCTGCACGGACTGTTAACAAGAATGGCTACAAAAAATTTGACGCTTTCAGTCCATTTCCCATTCATGGGATCGACAAAGTGATGAGTTTGAAAAAATCAAAACTTGGCTGGATTGTATTTGCCCACGGGCTGATTGGGCTGGCAGGAGGATTCAGCATGATTTACTTTATGATGGTGATCGACTATCCTTTAAATATAAGCGGAAAGACTCTTTTTAATCTGCCTGCGTGGGTACCTGTTTTATTTGAATTAACTGTATTACTATCAGCGTTTGGTGCTGTATTTGGAATGTTTTTTTTAAATGGCCTTCCAAGATTAAATCATCCTCTTTTTAATTCCGAAAACTTCAAAAAAGCCACAAATGATGGTTTCTTTGTTTGTATTGAATCTGCAGATCCACTTTTTGATACGGAAAAAGTGAATAAAATATTTAAAGAATCCGGAGCTATAAATATTGAAGAAATCTATGATGACTATTGATCATGAAATTATAGACTCATTCTATTATAAAGATTTGAAAATATGACATTGGCCACTAAAATTATCTCTTTACTATTGTTCACATCACTTGTGTTGATGTCGTGTCGTGGACAGAAAACAGAGAAACCTCCAATTCATCCTATTCAAAATATGGATGATCAAAACAGATTTAACGCTCAGCAGGAAAACAGGTTTTTCGAAGATAACCGATCCATGAGAATGCCAGTGGAGGGGACTGTTGCCAGAGGGCTTCTAAAAGAAGATGTTGAATATTATGAAGGCCTTCAGCCTGATGGTTCTTTTGTTGAAAATATTCCGATGCCTGTTTCCGAGTCGTTTCTTTACAGAGGTAAAGATAGATATGATATCTATTGTTCGGTCTGCCACGGTGGAACCGGGGATGGAAGGGGAATTATCATGACGGGACAGTATGGTTATGTTCCAGCCCCCACTTTTCACAGCGACCGGCTCCGCGAACTGCCCGTTGGAGAACTCTATTCAGCAATTACCAACGGCGTGCGAAACATGCCATCTTACGAAACTCAAATACCTGTAGACGACCGGTGGGCAATTGTAGCTTACATAAAAGCCTTGCAGCGAAGTCAATTTGTTCCCGAAGAAGAAATGCAGCAATTTGATGTAGATCTTGCGGCACTTATTCAGCAATATGAAATAGAGCAGATGGACAGGGAAGAACGCGAAGCAGCCAGGGCCGAAGCAGATCCGGGTGATGTGAGTGCCGAGCGCGGCGAACAGCTTTATACGCGATATGTATGTAATACCTGTCATTCAGTGGATGGTTCAAGGCTCGTTGGGCCATCTTTTGCCGATTTATATGGCAGTGAAGTACCACTGGAAGATGGGACAACTGTAATCGCTGATGAAGATTACCTGTATGAATCAATTGTTGAGCCGGGCGCAAAAGTTGTACAGGGATATCCAAACGTAATGCAATCATACAATTATTTATCGGAAAGTGAATTGCATTCACTTATCGAATTCATCAAAGCACAATCAGATAACTAAATAATATTGAATACAGGAATTTATTCATGGCTACAAGCAGTCCTAAAATAACCGACTCTCTTCAGTTTCCTGAACACATTGAAACATCCAAAGTGTTATATGGTGTAGGTGTGGTAGGTCTGATTGCAAGTGGTGTCGGATTTTTCCTGAACTCCGAGCAGTTCTTTTTCTCTTATTTAACCAGTTTCACCTATTTCACCAGTTTTGCCCTGGCTGCTCTTATTCTATTAATGGTACACCACATAACACAATCTTCCTGGGGAGTGGTGGTTCGCAGAATTCCCGAAGCTTTTTCATCTAATATTTGGGTCTGGGGCTTGTTTATTATTCCGGTTTTGCTTGGCATGCATTCGCTCTACCATTGGACACACACCGAAGATGTACTGGCTGATCCCATTCTTGCCGGAAAAATGCCATATTTAAATGAACCGTTTTTTGTTATTCGTCAGGTTATTTATTTCGGTATCTGGGGATTTTTAGGATACCGACTCCAAAAAGTTTCCATAGAAATGGACAAAACCGGCAATTGGGGCCTTACCCAGCTATTAAAAAAATACAGTGCTCCCGGAATCCTTATTTTTGCAATAACGATTGCATTTGCAAGCTTCGACTGGCTGATGTCACTTGATCCGCACTGGTTTTCCACCATGTTTGGCGTTTACTTTTTTGCCATGAGCTTTCAGGCATTTTTCCCATTGATGATACTGCTAATTTTCTGGATGCAGAAACAGGGAATTCTTGAAAACACGATTTCAAAATCTCATATTTATGACATGGGCGCCTGGTTTTTTGGTTTCACTGTATTTTATGCATATATAGCTTTCAGTCAATTACTTCTCATTTATTATGCAAATATCCCTGAAGAAACTCTCTGGTTCTACCACAGGCTGGAAGGCAGCTGGGCATTTGTATCCTACTCTTTGATTATCGGAAGATTTATTCTTCCTTTCTTTCTATTATTAAACCGGGATGTAAAACATAATAAGAAACTTTTGATTTTTACGTCTGTACTGGTTCTGTTTATGCACTTTGTTGAAGTTTACTGGATTGCCATGCCCATACTTAATCACCATGGGGTAAGCATTAGCTGGATGGATATCACAACTTTCTTTGGATTGGGAGGCATTTTCTTTGGCCTCTTTTTTCAACGTCTGAAAAAACACAACTTGATACCTGTTAACGATCCGAAACTTGCCGAATCTCTGGGTAAAATTTATCACCAATAAAACTTTTAGCAGAATAATAAGCTTTTTAATATGAGTGAGAAAAAAAGAGAATTTACTAAAGAAGAGAAAGCAAAAATTGCTCTTGAAGCTGTCTCAGGTGGAGAAAATGAACTGAAAAAGCTTTCTTCCAAACATGGTATAACTGAAAAACAAATTTTAAACTGGGCTGAAGAACTCGGGATCTCTTCAAAAACACCTGATGAAAGTAAAAAACCTTTTACAGCCATTGAGGCTGAAAAAAATCAGATAGATATCGATGTTTCTACTGAAGAATTTTCAGACTCCATGAAGTTCGGTGCTTCTTTTGATAATTTGAACATTAAAAGGCTAACCTTTTGGACAGTATTTGGGACCTTTTTGGTTCTGATTATGATTATCGGATTATTGAAGGTATATGACTTTACCATTACCACCACCCAGAAAAATGTGGCGGCCGAAAGTATCTTTTATGATATTTCTGAATTAAAAGAACGGGATAATGAAACGCTGAACAGCTTTGGAGTTGTTGATCCTGAAGAAGGTATTTACAGAATTCCCATAGACAGCGCGATTTCACTTATGGTTAAAGAAATTGAATAAATTCAGATTATGAGACGTGCACTGAAAATTATGGTTTTCCTTTCAGTGCTTTTGATGACACAAATATCAAATGCACAATTGAACCAGGGTAAACCTGCGATTCTTGATAATGTTGGAATTGATGAGAAGCTGGGCGATTATATCCCGCTGGATGTGAAATTTGCAAATTCTTTCGGAGATACCGTATCGATAGGAGATTTACTTGAAGAAGGAAAACCGGTCTTGTTGAATCCCTTGTATTATGAATGCCCGATGTTATGCGGCCTGGTTCTGGAAGGTGTTTTTAAGGTAGTAGATCAATTGGAATGGAACCCCGGTGAAGATTATACCATCATCTCGTTTAGCATTGATCCTGATGAAACTTCCGAACACGCTTCAAGAAGTAAGATGAAATATGTAAATGATTTAAACCGGCCGGGTGCTGAAGCCGGATGGCACCTGCTAACCGGGAATGAAGAAAATATTAAGCGGCTGACTGAAGCAATAGGATTTAACTATACATATGATCAAAGAACCGACGAATACATACACGCAGCCGCAATCACATTTTTAAGTCCAGATGGAAAAATAACACGATACTTGTATGGTATTGAATTTCCGGAATTTAGTTTACGGAATGCACTCTATGAATCAGCCGATGGAAAGATTGGATCTGTCATTGATCGTGTCGTCTTATATT
>JBHJOO010000164.1:0-4668 GCA_050329675.1 Balneolaceae bacterium | reverse complement strand
CAGTATTTCGGGAGCTGTACAAAGGCCCGATGAGTTTGAATACAGGCCTGATGATACCATACAAACTCTTCTGAAAATTGGAGGCGGACGCCTCGATGAAGCTGATTTGAGTAAAGTTTTTGTTATCCCTGCAAATAGCCGTGAAAGAGTTACTATCCCGGCAGAGGATTTTAACCATGTTACACTGAATCAGAATGACCGGGTAATCGTTCCGTTTAATCGATCTGAAAAAATGACTGCCGGTGCATGGATTACGGGTGAGGTTGAAATTCCCGGTAATTTTCCCATATCAGAAACATCTGCTACCGTAGCCGATTTACTGGAAATGTCAGGAGGTTTAAAAAACAGTGCCCTTCCAAATGCAGCTTATATCATAAGGAGTACGTCAGCTATCAGAGAAACAGATGAGGCCACGAGAATTAATATTGATGCACTAAAACGAACATCAGATCAGCTTCGTCAGGGATTTGAATATCTGGAACTTGAGGAACAACTTGGAACTGAACGGAAAGTATTTGTTGACTTGTCAAAGACAGAAAACCTGAAGGATATACGCATTTTAGATGGAGACCGCCTCTATGTGCCCCGTGATCTTCAAGCCGTTGTTTTGTTTGGACAGGTTAACAATCCCGGAAATTATCCTTATCATTCAAACTATACGGTTCAGGATTATCTGCGTCAGGCCGGCGGGTTAAGCCTTGCCGCAGATCAGGACCGGATTTTTGTGATTAAAGCAGGCAGTAAAGCGTGGTTAAAGCCTGGTGAAACGACCCTTGAATCGGGTGATATGATTTTCGCTGACCGGATTCCCTTTGATGAACTGGATTCACAGCGAAATCACGAGCTCCAGGTTCGGAGTGCGAAAAGACAGGATTTACAAGTTTTATTAGCTACGATTTCAACGATAGCTGCTGTTGTTACTACTGCAGTTGTTGTAACCAGAAGATAATTTTAATTCGTGAAAATACTTTACCTGACTCAATATTATCCGCCTGAAGTTGGCGCCGGTGCCGTGCGAAGTAATATTATGAGCAATTATCTGGCAAAAGACGGCTGGGAAGTGGATGTGGTTTGTGAGCGCCCTAATTATCCGACCGGTATACTCGATGAAAACTATCTTGATGAGTGGTGTTATGAAGAAAAAGTGAACGAAAATCTGACGGTTCACCGGATTTGGGCCATTGCCAATCAGCGGGGTAATGTATGGGAGCAGATGCAGTTTTTTGTGTCGTTTATGATTTCCAGCTTTTTCTATGTATTGATGAATCCCAAAAAATACGATGTGATCTATGTGACATCACCTCCTATTTTTGCTGCTATCTCCGGATATTTTTTAAGTAAAATACTGGGTGGTAAATTTGTGTTTGAAGTCCGTGATATCTGGCCCGATTCTGCTGTAAACCAGATTGACCTGGAGAGTGAATCTTTCTTTATCAAATTTGGCCGCAGAATTGAAAACTGGCTTTATCACAAAGCTGACCTGATTGTACCGGTTACGACCGAGGCTGAAAAAATTATACGAAGAAGAAGCAATGGCACACCTACATCGGTTATACCCAACGGAGTGGATACCGAAATCTTCCAAAAGAAAGCGAATCCTCAGGAAGGTATGGATGAAACGTATGATCCGGCTAAATTCAGGGTTGGCTATGTAGGTTCGCTGGGTGTGATTCACGATTTGCGAACATTCGTAAAAGCAGCAAAACTATGTGAAGATCACCCGGATATTGAGTTTATTATTGTAGGCGACAGCGGCAGGAATAATAAACTGCAGGAAATACTGGATGAGTTCAATACGGGAAATGTAACCTGGGTAGGCTTGAAAAAGCATGAACAGATTCCTTTTTATATTTCGAGCTTCGATGTGGCTGTTAACCCGGTAAACCCCTCCAAAGCATTTGAATCGATTGTAACGGTAAAATTTTATGAATATTTGGCATGTGAAGTACCGGTTATTACCTGTGGTAAGGGGTTGCTGAAGCAGATAGGAGATGAGAGCGGTGCAGCCATAACCGTACCTCCAAACGATGCAGAAGAACTTGCAGATGCCATTTTACAACTCAAGAGGAATTACAAACAGATTCGCAAATTATCCGGCAGAGGCCGGTTGTTTGTGAACGATCAGTATTCAAGAAGTAGATTAGCTGAATCTTTATCCAGGCAACTTAAAAAAGAGTTTTTTTGACGCAACTGGAGTAAAAATTTGAATTTTTTCTTTAAAATATGAGTCCCAAATTTGAGAAAACCGAGTGGTTTGAAGTATTTCAAAATCTTTTCAATAATTGGAAAATTATAGCATTGATTGCCTTTACAGTTGCCGTAATTACAGCAATCGTAACTTTATTTATACCAAATCAATATAAAGCGACTGCCAATTTATTGCCCAATCAAAAAACGAATGTAGGCTTTAACCTGTTTTCTGAAGGTACGGGGCTATCATCTTTAGCCGGTTCAATTTTAGGACAGAGAGCCGATGAAACCAATCGCTATTATACACTTCTTAACAGTTATACTACAAAAAAAAGAGTCGTAAATGAGTTTAATCTGATAGATGTTTATGAAACTTCAGATTCAAAATATCCCCTGATTGATGCAATGAATATATTGGAAAACAGAACAAGGTTTAATGCACATCAAACAGGTAATTTTACAATCGAAGTCTGGGACAGAGACCCCGCACGGGCTAAAGCTTTAACTGATTTTTATGTAGTTTTGCTAAATCAATTAAATACAGAAATATCCACAAGGGAAGCATATGCATTCAGGGAGTTTACTGAAAGCCGTTATCATGCTACGATTTCTCAAATAGAAAAAATAAGAACTGACCTGGAAAAGTTTCAAAAAAAATACGGTGTTTTCCAGCTTGAAGACCAGGTTATCCAATATTTTAATTTAATCGGAACAATTACTGCTAAACAAATTGAAGCTGAAATCAGATTGGATTATCTGAGTAAGACAGTTTTGCCGAATAATCAACAATATTTACAAACCAAATCCGAGCTTGAATCTATAAATACCAGGCTCGCTTCCATTTATCAGGATGAAAGTAATGAAAATTTTATTCTGAATTTTTCCAATCTATCAGAAATCGGTTTAACTTATGCTGAATTGGTAAAGAAATTGGAAATCCAATCTGAAGTCCTGAAATTTATTGTACCTTTACTCGAACAGGCAAAAATGGAAGAAGCCAAAGCACTGCCAATTGTAACAATTCTCGATGAGCCTGTTATACCTGAAAAAAAAGATTTCCCTCCAAGAACCATAATTGTGATTCTTGCCGGTTTTACTTCCATAATATTGGCAAGTTCCTATTACACACTTAAGCTAAGCATTCATAAAAATAAGCAGTGGTTTGATAGCCTGAAGTCCTAATCCCAGTAACATTGGATTTACAAATTTCCCGATCTAAATTAAATGAATACCTTTATCTGGTTGCCGGCATATCTGTCTGTATGTTCATATCATTAGTATTGGCAGAAAGAAACACTGTACCTGTTTTACTTACACTTTCAGCAGGCCTGCTTATACTTTTACTTTTTTTAAGAAATCCTAAATATTTTGTTCTTGGTTATTTTTTGATTCTGCCGATATATCTGGAAAATCCCGAAGGGGTGACTCCCGGTGAAATCGTTTTCCTCCTTTACACAATTATCCTCGCATTTTTTTATCTCTATTTGCCATTAATTACGGGACGCATAAAGCTGGAGACATTCTTAGATAAATTATTTTTATTGTTTGCTCTATTACTTCCTTTTGCATCCATTTTAGGTTTATTAAATGGGGCAACTCCATATTTCGCATTTGGAGAACTTACTTACTACGCCGGGATATTTATGTATTTTGCGATACGTCCATATCTTGACATTAAAACTTTCCAAAAAGCCCTGATTATTTTATTCATTTTAGTTCTTTTCTATGTTTTAGCAAGAAATGCTTACTATTATCAGGAGATTATTTTACAAGCTTATGTTCCATGGCAGGTGGAAAAAGCACGTGTTGCTGTAAACGAGCCCTTGATATTGTTTTTTTCTACGCTTTGCACTGTAACATTTATCTATCTGAAAGATATCAGGCTTAAAATAGTAACTCTGATTGTCCTTGGGGCTTCATTGGCATCTTTAATTTTAACTCAAAGCCGTGGTTATTGGATAGCTTATTTTATATCGTTTATTTTTATTTTCATATTTCTTGAACGTAAGGAGAAAATTAAAATGCTTCTTTATTTTTCACTGATTTTTGTATTTAGCCTTACAATAGCGAAAATATACTTCTCATCTTACTTTGATCTTGTCATTGCTGCTCTTTTAAATCGATTTGAATCTATTGCAACTTCAACACAAGCAGATATTTCAGTTTTAGAACGTATTGATGAGTCAGCCTCTGTTTTTTCCAAAATTCTTGTCAATCCGATAATCGGATATGGGCTTGGTACAGAGTATATCAAATTTCTCTATTTTGAAAAATATCATATTTCAACCAGTTATATTCATAATGGCTATCTGGCAGCCTGGTTTAAATTTGGATTGCCAGGACTTATACTCTTGCTTGCTATTTGTATTTCTATTTTTCGCAGTGCATATATAATTTTCAGAGAGAACAATAAGCTTATTCACAAAATTTTGAGCCTTTCAATAATTGGTACCCTTGCAGGTATGATGTTTGTTAATA
>JBHJOO010000132.1:0-2988 GCA_050329675.1 Balneolaceae bacterium | reverse complement strand
GAGCTGAATTAAATGCAGAAATAAGTTTTACCGGCCCTGAACCATCAGAGCTGTTTTTTGCATTAAAAACAGATATAGAAGATGAGTTCAGGCTGCGGCCCATGCGTAAAATTGGAGCTGAATCTGCATACCTTGCACAGCCCGTTGAAATGACTTCAGATGCTGAATACAAAATAATTATGGATGAATTTGAGAGTCAGCGCTTTCGTGTTGAAGTTCAGCAGCGGCCAAGGTTTGATTCCCTGATTGTTCAAATACAACCCCCATCTTACACCGGGCTTTCAGGTGAAATACAATACTATCCTTTTTCCCGGATACAGGCTTACAAAGGGGCTGAAATTCAACTGGAAGCATATTCTAATAAACCTGTAGAATCAGCAAGAATTCTGTTACACGATAACGAAGATGATTTGCAGGCTGCAGGTGAAAACTTCAATCACTTTGAGTATTCATTTGTTGTCAGTAAAACAGATACAATCCGGTTTAATCTGATGGATTCTGATCATCTTTCAAACAGAAACCCCTTCCGCTTTACCATTGATATCAGGGAGGATGAATATCCATCAGCTGTTATTCGTGAACCGGAATTTAATCTTTCAATCATCGAACCTGACCAATTGAATATTATTTACCAGGCTACAGATGATTTCGGTCTGACGAAAGCAACTCTTGAATGGGAATTACGCCGTGCGTTTGTTCAGGATCCCATAAAGGGAAATATTGCATTAAAAACTCCTTCCATTGGCCGGCATGAGCTGATCATATGGGATTTAAAACCTCTGAATTTACGGCCGCGCGATGAAGTTGAGTTTTGGATTCGCGTTTGGGACAATGATGAAATAAATGGTTATAAAACAGGCACATCACAGCATATTATTCTTTCAGTTCCATCCATGACTGCCTACTTTGATGAAATAGATTCGCGCGAACGGGATGTTCAGGACCGGCTCGAAAATGTATCGGAGGCGTATAAAAACATGCAGCGTGAGTATCAGAACTTTCTTGAACAACTAAAACAAAAAGAAACTCAGGGATGGGAAGAACAACAACAGCTTGAGGAGCTCCAGGAAAGTCAGAAAAAAATTGAAGAAACGGTCAAGGAACTTAGCAGTCAATTTGAGGAATTACGTCGTGAACTTGAACAAAGTGATTTCTTATCAGAATAAACACAACGTGCCTATCGCGAACTTCAGCAGTTGATGGAGGAGCTCGATGATCCGTCTCTTCGTGAAGCGATGGAGGAACTGAGACGCGCCATGGAAAGAATGAGCCCGCAGCAAATGGAACAAGCTCTTCAGAATCTCGATTTTAATGAAGAAGTGTACAGAGAAAGGCTTGAAAGAACACTTGAGTTGTTTAAAACATTAAAAATGAACAGCGATCTCGATAAAATTTCTAAACAGTTTGAGGATTTAGCTGACAGGCTTGAGCAGGTTGAGGAGTCTGAAAATTCATTGCAGAACCTGAAAAATGAACTTGATGCAGGTGAAGAAGATTTAGACCAAATAAATAACCAGATTGATAATCTTGATCAAAATCCGCCAAACAGGCTCAGAGAACAGATAGAAATGCTGAAGGAAGTCTCGCAACAAGAACTGCAGAAAATGATGGATCAATTGAAAGAGATGCAGGATCAGGCCGATAGTGAATTACAAGATGGAGAAACAAATCCCGGTGAGAACCTTGATCAGCAGCGACAACAAATGGCTCAGCAGATGCGAGAGCAGTCTGAGAGAATGCAACAGGCCATGCAACAAATGAGTGGCCAGAAGATGCAGGTTAATATGCTTGCTTTGCAGCAATCTCTTTATACCCTGTTGGATTTATCCCAGACTCAGGAAGAGTTAACTCAGCAGGCAACTCAAACAGATAATCAAAGCCAGGCATTTGTTGATCTTGCAAGAAAACAAAAAAATGTCAGCGATCAATTTTCACAGGTTGCTGATACACTTTTCCAGGTCTCATCTGAAATTCCCGGGTTATCTAATCAAATTAATTTACTGAAGTCCACGATTGAAAAAAATCTTCGCAATTCAACGGACAAGATGGCCGAACGGGATCGAAGGAGTTCAAGTATTGCTGCACGAGAATCGATGGGAGGAATTAACAATCTTGCATCGATGATTGCTTCTCTGATCGACCAGCTGATGGATCAGGATCAAAATGGAGGAATGGGTGGTGCTATGAGTATGCAGCAAATGATTGAACAGTTACAACAGATGTCGGGTGATCAGCAGATGCTGAATGAGCAGATGCAGCAACTGATAAACGATGTTCAGGGAGAACGCCTCACGAGAGAACAATCTGAACGGCTCGAACAGCTTGCACGCCAGCAAAATGAAATTCGGAAACAACTCCAGAAACTACAACAAAGCGGTGCCCTGAAGCAGGGTGATCTTGCACTTAGTGAGTTGCAGCGAATGATTGAGGAAATGGAAGATTCCATTAATGATATGCGCGGGGGCATGACTGACCCCCTGATGCAGCGCCGGCAGGAAAACATCTTATCACGTATGCTGAATGCTGAAAAAGCACTACAGGAACGTGGTGAGGATGAAGAACGGCGCGGGGATAGCCCTGAAGAATTTGATCGTACCATTCCTCCTGATATCACTCTCGAAGAACTTAAACAGGAGATCCGGTCAAGATTACAGGATCCCAATTATACCCGTTTCAGACAAGATTACCAGCGTATGATTGAACGGTATTTTGAATTATTGAGACGTCTCGATGGTACACAAATACCGTAATTCTGAAATGGAAGTTGTTCTATACTACACGAGTGATTACTCTGATCATTAGCCGATAGCCGATAGCCGATAGCCGATATATCAATACTAACATTACCAATCTAAAAAAATGGGAACTCCGCAAGTAGGTATAGTAATGGGAAGCGACAGCGACTGGCCCACTATGAAAAAAGCTGCTGAAATCCTGGATCAGTTTGATGTTCCTTATGAAAAAAAAGTTGTTTCAGCACATCGTACT
>JBHJOO010000055.1:0-8435 GCA_050329675.1 Balneolaceae bacterium | reverse complement strand
TACCCTGAATTTTTGGATTTGCCGGTTTCAGATGCCAACCAAGTTTTTCATAACCAACCACTTTTTTTTGATCGGGGTAGATGATTTTGGACATTTGCACCCACTGCCCGGACGTATCCGGTTCCGTAATCAAATAACGAAGAACGTTCTGATTTGAATTTGGATATCCTCTCAGATCAAAAATAACAGCGGTTGCAGTGGCAATTTCATCTATCTTTTTTCTGATTTGAGACATGGAGGCCCGGTCAAGATCCACATAATAAATATCATTCTCCAGCCGGGTTATTTCTGGCAGGTTTTGTTTTTCGAAAAAACTTCGATTCTTTCTTTGACCTTTACGAGAAGCTTTCATTTCAAAGCTGACTCCATCCCGTTCTAAAAGCAGTGTTGACGTGGAGCCAAAATCGCCGGCTGCAAAACGTTGCAAAGAACGATATCTTTTGTACTGATCCGATCCGGATATCAGCTCCATTTGTAATCTCAAAATATCCTCCGATGGAATTCCATCAACGGAACGAATGATATCACCGGGTTTGATCTCATTCTCCTCCGAAAAAATGACCACCACACTCTCTTCAATCCAATCCACATGAAATGGAAACCGGGTTTGGGCCTGTACAGTTGGTGTTTTGGATACATAGATGTGTCCGTCACGCAGCGAAGCCAGCATTTTTTCAAAAATGAAATCAAACCTATCTCCTGTTTCATCTGACAATATTTCCTGTAGTGATATTCTTTGCTGTTGTTCCCAGTCGGTATCGATTACATCAAAATAGGGATAAAAGTGTTGTAGTTCGTTCCACGCGATGATCAGGGAAGCCAGGCTTACATTTTGATCTTTGTTGCTGCCGTAGTTCACACTCTTTAAAGCCGTTTTCAGGCTTTCAAAATTCGCTACAGGAGATTCAGGAAGTGTTTTTTCTCCATCATGAAAAACAGCCAGCGGAATCACTGCCCACAGGCTGTCCATGAGTTTCGTTATGAATACCTCTCCGATTCCGGGATATTCCCGAAAAAGTTTTGGCGGGGATTCGATGAAAAATGATTCTTTTTTTGCAGTTGATTCATCTGTTTTATAACCCGATTTAAAATATCCCATTTTCTGAGTATCCCATCCTGCCGGTGTATCGTATGGGCCTTTTTTAAAACCTGGATTTTGAATTGCTGCTACATCCCATTCTCCATCCTCCTTTTTTACTTTCAGATTCATCTCATCAATCCGGAGCATTCCGGCGCCTTTCATGAAGACACCTATTGTAACTTCATGAACTGATTCTCCTATTTTTGCCTCTACCTGCCAGGTGTCCTTACCTGCATCACCAGATCCTCTGCGACCATTATTTATAATCACAGATTCCTTTTTTTCATCACCCATGAAGATATACAATTCCAAATGGCTGCCCGGATCCTGATTCTCAATCAAAAGAGTCGCTTGTAGTAATACCTCCTTGTCTCTTAGTTTTGTCACATCTATTTGCTGCGTAAGGAAAAAGCTTTTATTCCAGATTGTTACCGGATGATTGACACGGCCGCTGCAGCAGCCATTATTATTTACATCTCTGTCCAGGCCCAGGTGCTGCCATGCCACCGATGTTAGTCCGGTTGTATCCCGATCCAGGCTTTTAAGATACGATTTCATAAAATTATCCTTCTCCGGTTTATTTAATGAAAACTCAATAGCCGGAGCAATTGGCTTGAACAGTTCTTCAAAAACGGACTTTAACCCCTCTTTTGTTCGAACAGATCTGATTCTCTCAACCCCATAAACAGCAAAATCATCCCAATCAAGTGAATATGCTTCATCAGACGGATGAAAGTATTTTATATAACCATATAACTTTGAAAAAGCCTCAAGGTTTTCCGTTTCCTGGCTAACACTGCAGATTTCATCCTGAATACCATATAGCTTGTATGTATTTAAGAGAAGAAATAGTATTACACATACAGAGAACTTCATATGTAAATATTGATTAGGATTCTACGGGTTCCGTGCAAAAATCACCACAACTGTACTGACATGATCCATCAGAGGGAACATCACAACTTCCAGTAATTATACAGCAAAATGGAGTAAATATTGTCTGATCGCCTCCTTTTATTTCCTTTGTATTGTAATTTTCATTGTTAAATGAGGTCACAAAACTCTGAACTTTCAATTCATCCAGGTTCAGTTTTTTCTTTTTGTTTTTCATGGTCGTCACCTTTTGGTTTTGTTTTGATTAATCGGCATCGTACAAACAACCCGCGCCTGATGGATACCTACAGAGAATAAAAAAACACGCCACCATAGAAGCAACCAAAAGTTGTACCTAATCTGTGTACTTAATTTGACTCCTTAATTTGACTCCCGAATTTGTGTACTTAATTCGAGTACTTAATTTGACTCCCAAATATGACTCCATAATTTAACTCCTTAATTTGATCACGGATGATGCGGATGGCACAGTTTGCGCGGATTTTTCAGAAATTCAATGCGGAGGCGAAAATTATGAGTTGGGCTTCGGGATTACAGGATGCACTTGAATCCAGCGAAAACAAGAATTTTCCCTCGCCGCTTCTATTCAAACTCTCTTGCACCACCCTCTGGAGCCGGTTTTTGCCTGCTGAAATGATTGTAATTGACCGCATTTCCACCGATTGCGTAAAAAATCCTTGCCAAATCGCCCAACATGTCCGGCTCAGACGGATCGTACCCATGATCCGTCACATTTTCAAATGATCATTCTCCTTTCACCATCATACCGTAAAAGTTTATCCGATACCTATGTTCAAGAAGAGGGTAACCCACAGTCTGATGAACGATTCTATTCCAGTTTTTGATACCTGAATTCCGATTCTTCTTCCGTATTATATAAAGAATATATACCACCCCGCCCGTCGGGTGTAATCATAACCGGATGATGGTCGAGCTCGTAGGCACCTGCAAAGTTCAGGTTCCAGTCGAACTTGTGTACTTTATTTCCACGTGGATGTTCGGCTTCAGCACTCTTGATTCCGGAATAAAGTGCATAGATGAATTGATCATCTCTGTCTGCCCACATGTAAGCGTAAATACCTCCGTCATCTACCGGCCAGGGCGTTCCGTTGCCCACTTCAATCCGTTTCTTAGGTACCGGGAACTCCTTGCCTTGAACTCTTTTTAACAATGTACCCTCCGAATCATATTTTTCAATAAAATCCGCACTTAATGAAAAAAGATATACCAGATTTTGCTCAGGGTGGGTGACAGAATAGGAGTACCAGGAAATCCCAAGATGCCTCGGAATAAATTCTTTATCAAATGCAATCTGCTTCCCATATTGTCCCTTCAGTTCTCCCTGTTGATCGTAGATGTGAAAACGGTCGTTAAATAGAATTCCTGCGGCAATATAATTGCCATCAGGCAAAACATTCATGGTAATCGGCCTGTCTTTAATTTTTAAATACACATCGTCAGATTGAGCAGACATTCCCTGGCTATCGAACTCGACTAATTTTAAGAGCCCGCCGTCATATATTTGGATACCGGAATCGGTTTTCATAAAATCTTCAATAAGTTGAAACTCGCCCGGGCCTCGCCCCTCACTTCCTTTTCCGTGGAGATACGTCAATTCTCCATTTTCATCCATTTGCAGTACGTGAAATGCAGGATTGTTCTGGAAATCGGCAACAAATAGCAAATCTCCGATCAATCGCATTTTCCGGGGTTGGTAGATCTGTTCAAATGTAAAGATTTGCTCTGTTTTCACAGCTTTATATTCAATCTCTTTATCGAAGAACGCGATTTCTTCTGGGGCAGACATACTGCAATTGGAGAAAATAATGGTGAGAATTAAATACTGAGTGTAGTGCTTGTAACTCATGGCTCTGGAATTTAGCAGGTTATCAGTAAAAAGATAATTAAAGAAATGTTCTTCAAAGTAAAAAAGGTGAGATATCATAAATATCTCACCATGCTTTTGCTTATTGATCTTCTTCTTCCATATTGCAGGCCCAATCTGTTTTATTATTAGAGCACCCTGCAAAATTAGTGCATCCCCCTTTTATTTCAGCTGTTTCTCCTTCCGAAATATTAAACGATGTCACAAAACTTTGAACTTTTAACTCGTCCAAATTCATTTTGCGTTTATTCTTTTTGTTTTTCATGGCTTTCACCTTTTGTGTTTTGTTCTGATTAATCGGCATCGTACAGACAACCCGCGTATGATGGATACCTGCAGAGAATTAAAAAACACGCCACCAAAGAAACAACCAAAAGTTGTACCTAATCTGTGTACTTAATTTGACTCCCGAATATGACTCCTTAATTTGTGTCCGTAATTTAACTCCTGAATTTGAACACTCCATTCATCGGATGACTTGTCCTGTTCGCAGACAGGACAAGTCATCCGATGAATCCAAACAGATTTTGGCTCTATTAGTCAGGTACAAGCATAAAAAAAATCGCTCATTCTAAATCTGTAATTTCTTTATTCCAATCTTATCAGCAGCATACTTTTGGGCTGCATGGATATCTTCAATTTCAATATGCAGATGATCTCCAAGAATTTGTTCGGAAGTTAAACCTGCACCAAGTTTATATAAGATATGCTCTACTGACGTGTCAACTATTACAAATCACAAAACTAAAATTGTAAAATGAAAACGGTTCCTTTTCCAGGTTCCGATTGAACCCGAAGGCTCCCGTTATGCAGCCTCATGATCTGTCGCGACAGGCTTAGCCCAATCCCTGTTCCAATTGTGGAACCAGCCCCCGGGTTTGTGTAAAACGGAATAAAAATTTTTCCCTGAAGCTCTTTGTCAATTCCGGGGCCGTTATCATGTACTTCGATACATATTTTACCGGCTTCGTTCAGCCGGCCTTTATACTTTATTTCAGGCTTTTCTATAGGCTGAAGCGCACGCAGTGCATTTTTTGTCAGATTGATCAATACCTGTTCAATAAGCTGAGGATCTGCAGAAACCGTAAGATTTTCCGGGGTTGTTTCAGCCATTACCGATATTGATTTGTTTTCAAACTCACCTCTCATTAGCTGACTTATCCTCGAAAGTAATTGTGAAACGGGTATGATTTCGAGATCAGGCGATGGAATTTGTGTAAAATCCCGGTATGACTGAACAAACCGCATTAACCCATAACTGCGATTCTTAATGGTATCCAGAGCCTCCTGTACATCGTAAAGTGTTTCATTTTCAATGGTACAGTGAGTGGATCCTTTTTCAGGTTCCCTTTTCAAAAGGGAATAAACAGTATCGGACAACGATGCAATCGGAGTGATGGAGTTCATGATTTCATGAGCCAGTACCTGCGTCAGGTTCTGCCATGCTTCCATCTCTTTTTCATCCAGTTCACTGCTTATATTTTGGAGGGATACCAGCTTGTAGGTATCATTCCGCATTACAAATTCGGTTGAATGAACAGCCCAGTGTTGCCTGTTATTGTTCAGCTCAAATCCTGCCAGTGTGCGCTCTCCTCCCCTCAGGTTTTTAACAGCTTCATATAATTTTAGGTTTATTGATTTTAATGAATCGATATGGCGTAATACAGGTATTCCAAGCATCCGTTTTACGGCAACATTTTGAAGGACGACATCGCCTTTACGATTAAAAACAATAAGTCCGACACCAATGTGTTGTACCACTGTTTCAAGATAACGAAGGCTTTCCTGACGTTCCGTTCGTTCTTGTTTAAATTTCTCAATTACATCGGTAAAGGCACGGTTTAATTCACTGAATGAAGATCCTGCCTGATCATCCGGAAACGCCAGTGAAAAATCGCTATACCGGATACTGTCCAGAAAACGAACAAGTTTTTGATTGGTCAATTCCACATATTTGATCAGGTTTATTACAGATCCAATTGAAAGGATGGATAAAACAACAGCTGTAACCGGGAAAGACGTATCTATCCAGAGATAGATGGCAGTGGCGGTAAGCAGTGAAAACAAAATAACACGCCAGGTTACACCGGTTCTGAAGTGTCTAAAGGCCATATTTTTCCATTCTGCGGTAAAGTGATGCGCGGGTTAATCCCAATTCTTCTGCAGCTTTGGTAATATTTCCCTCATTATTTTTTAAAGCTTTTTGAACGGCAAACCTTTCAAGTTCATCCAGCTTCATATTTTCCGGTTTTTTGATGGATTCCTGATTTTCTTTTTCCAGCAAAAAATCATCTGATTCCAGTTGCTTGCTTTCAGCCAGAATTACGGCCCGCTCCATTGCATGTTGAAACTCCCGCACATTACCAGGCCAGGCGTAGTTTTTAAGTTTGGAAAGCGCATGGCCGCTGATCCCTGAAATTTCTTTATTATATTTTAAAACATATTCTTTCAGGAAATGTGATGCAAGCAGAGGGATATCTTCAACCCGGTCGCGAAGAGGCGGTATCTTAATTTCAATGGTATTGATTCTGTATAACAGGTCCTGACGAAATTCACCTTCAGATACCATTTGGTGTATATCGGAATTGGTTGCCGAAATAAGCCTGACGTCTATTTTCTTTGGAGACGTGGAACCAACCCGGATAATTTGGCGTGATTCCAGGGCAGACAATATTTTGGATTGCAATGTCAGGGGAGTATTGCCTATTTCATCCAAAAAAAGGGTGCCTCCGGATGCGATCTCAAATCGTCCGGTTTTATCCTGAACAGCACCCGTAAAGGCACCCTTGATGTGGCCAAATAACTCGCTTTCATGAAGATTTTCGGGAATAGCTCCCATGTCCACGGTAATAAATACATCCTCTTTACGCGCCGACCGCCGGTGAAGTGCTCTTGCCACAAGCTCCTTTCCGGTTCCGTTTTCGCCCAATATGAGTATACTGGCATCGGTGGCCGCCACTTTTTCAATTGTTTTAAAAACACGCTGCATCGCATCACTTCGGCCAATCATGGATTGATAGTGTTGATCGAGCTGACTGCCAAGCTGCATCTTTTGAGCCTGGAGGGTATTAATTTGACGATTGCCCCGGGTAAGGTTGATGGCATTTTTGACCGTTGCAATCAGTTTTTCATTCTGCCAGGGCTTCAATACAAAATCCGCAGCTCCGTACCTCATGGCTTTAACAGCCTTTTCGACATCACCATAGGCCGTGATCAAAATTACGGATAGAGCAGGATCTATTTTTTTAACTTCTCCCATCCATTTAAAACCTTCCCTGCCACTGCTAAAATCACCGGTGAAATTCATATCCAGTAAAAGGAGGTCGTATTCATTCGATTCAAGCAATTCCGGCAGATAGCGCGGATTCTTTTCTACGTCAACCTTTTCAACATACTGTTTAAGCAGAAGCCGGGCGGCATTCAACACATCTGCATCATCATCAATTATTAATACATTACCGGTTTTTGTCATAGTTTAAAAATATAGTCTCTACGTCGATTTGTATGGGTAATGTTATTTGATTTGAAAATCATAATGTTTCTTCTGATTGCAATCTGTATATCTCATTATTACTCATTTTATCGTACAACTAAACGAATCAATGCCGTAAGGCATGAACGAAATCGTAGCCTCCGATTTTAATCGGTGGTATGAACGTTGCATCTTAAATGAAAATGCCGTAGGTATGATTCACAAATGAGGTTTGATACGAATTTAACATTCATCATTCAGGTTTTTTTAAAATAAATCGTTCATCATAATCAATTTCAAACATCTTCAGAAGCTTTTCATATTCCTCCTTAAAACTCATCCGTTTATGATGTTCTTTTTGGTTTGCTATGTATTGATACACCTCATTTTTTTGCGAGTGCCCATACGAAAAACACCCAAAACCGCTCTGCCATTGAAACCGGTGCCGCAACAGATTATTTTCATTGATCCATTTAGAAGACTTTGCTTTGGCCGTTGTGGTTTCCTGCTCTATGATCTGAAGATTAAGCCCAATTCTCAACTTTTAAGTCCGATACACGATTAAATTCTTTTAAATTATTAGTTACAAGAACTGCACCCATGCTTTTTGCATGTGCAGCTATCAACATATCCAAAGAACCGATCGGAAGTCCTTTCTTCTCGAGTGCAGCACGTATTTTTCCATATTCAACAGCCGCAGTTGAGTTAAAATCCAGGATTTCCAAAGGTAATAAAAATTGATTTAATGCCTGTTGATTCTGCACCGGTTTTGAACTCTTTTCAATGCCATACTGCATTTCGGCAAGGGTAATTGAAGAAAGGCCAACAGTGCCCGGAACTAAATCCCTGAACCTGGCAAAGACTGATTCAGGTTTTTTCTTGATGATATAGATAAAGATGTTGGTATCCAGAAGGTACTCTATCATTCAAAAAGTTCTCTTTCCTGCATTTTGGGTTGATTTCTCTCTTCTAAATAATCATCCGTGAATTGATCGGTGCTTTGAAAAAGGGTGTCCCATGGATTATGAAAAGGGATTACATAAATAGAATTCCCTACTTTTTTTAAATAAACCTTATCGTCGTCAATATGAAGACCTTCCGGC
>JBHJOO010000220.1:0-2253 GCA_050329675.1 Balneolaceae bacterium | reverse complement strand
TGGACTGAAAGATCAAATCAGAAGATCATCTCTTGGGGTTATGAATAATATCAGTGAAGGATTTGAACAGCGAACGGTAAAAATATTTATCGATTATCTTGGCAGGGCCAAAGGCTCATGCGGTGAAACCCGCTCCATGCTCTATGTTGCTCTCGACTGTAATTATATCTCAAAAGTGCAATTTGAAAAAATGTACAATTCATGCCTGATCATTTCCAAAAAAACCCGTAAACTTATGAGTTATCTTGAAAACTATGATTCCAATAACCGGATTGAAGAAACAATTATCAAATACGGAAATTAATTAAAAAAATGTTGAAAGGAAAAGGTTGAAAGTTGAATGTTAAAAGTTGAAGGTTTCTCCATAAAATAACCTTCAATCCCGAAAGTGTTCGGGACAGGCTCTTCAACCTGTAACCTTCAACCCAAATACCAAATAAACTTTCAACCTTCAACGTGTAACTTTCAACCAAAAACAACCTTTCAACCCAAATAAACCTTCAACCTTCAACCCAAATAAACCTTCAACCCCAACCCCCCATTGCCCGACGAAAAAACACATAAAACCGAAACCCCCGAAGAGAACAACAAGCCCGAAGTGCGCTACATCCCTGTTGAGTATCTGCCTGAGATGCAGAACGATGATGACGAGATCGATTTAATTGAACTGGCCAAAAGCATTTGAATAGCGATGTATTGTCGTAAAAAACTACTTTTTATTGTTGATTCATTTTTTGATTGATTTTATTTGACCTTTTTCATTACAAATAATTGAGGAGTAAAAATGAGTACGGAAACTGAAATAAAAGAAAGAGGTATAAAGGCCTTGATGAAGGAGCTTGGTGAAGTTGATACTGAGATCTTTATAAAGATGATTATTCGTGAGCCGTTTAATTATACAAAATGGCAGCAGAATTTATGGGATTATAAAACGGTTAATGAAATAAGCAGGGATGCCATGAAATGATTAGTATGAAACAATTATGAACAATCTCTCAATAATTCGCGCAGCGAATGCTTCAATCATTTTTGTATATTAATGGTACAATTATACAATCTACACTTTTAAAACCCGACAACCATGAATTATAAAAAGCACATAGAAATAGATCCTCATGTAAGATTCGGGAAGCCATGCGTAAAGGGTACAAGAATAACTGTATCTGATGTGCTTGGCTGGCTGGCCGCGGGTATGAGCATTGAAGAGATAATGGAGGATTATCCGGCTCTTACAAAGGAACATATATATGCTTGTTTGGCCTATTCTGCTGATAAAGAACGAAGAATTACCATTACAGTATAAATGAGGCTGCTAATGGATGAAAATATCTCTCATCGTATTTTAAAGGTTATCGACAAGCATTTTCCCGGTTCTGCTCACGTTACGAGTATCAAAAAAGGCAGAATTACAGATCTGGAGATATATTAAAAAAAATGAAGATTGGTAATCAACCTGAAAACTTAAAAAAGCAGCACAATTTTTATTCGTCGGAGGGAGGAAGGAACTCCGGGTTCACAGCTTGCTTTAAAGAAAATTTTGAAGTGGCACAAGCCATAACAAGAGGATCCGCCGGCAGTCGGAGGCACTCCCTCCATTTCTTATGTAACATTCCATGCAAAAACAGCTCTTGGATATAGAAAGTTGAGCGGAGCGCTCCGAGCCGAAGGCGATTCTCACGAAGTTGAGCGAAGCGCATTTTGCGGAGCGAAATCCCGACAGCGGGAAATTTGACTACGAGCATGTGTATAACTCTGTCGGGATAGGCAGAGCAGGCAGTTGACAGTACGAAGTACACAATAATCAAAGTGTTGATGCCTGAACTTCAACCGGCTTAGGTAAAAAGCTATCAGCAGGTTTCCTGAAAACCAAAGTAATAAAATCTCAATTTAATACTGACGATTTCCCCAAAAAACCGTAATTTTATGGTTGGCAATGAGAAATGTCAATGAATCAACAGACGGAGTATGCACATGAATGCAAAATATGTTAAAAGTTGAATGTTGAATGTTGAAGGTTTCTCCATAAAATTAACCTTCAATCCCGAAAGTGTTCGGGGCAGGCTCTTCAACCTTCAACCTTCAACTTGATACTTTCAACCCCAAAAACCTTCAACCTTCAACCCGATAAAAAAAATGGCAACCGTTAAACGTTTTGAAGATCTCGAAATATGGAAGATGGCACGTGCACTTGTGAAAGAGATATATGAAGTGACAAGAGAAAAAGAATTTGCCAAAGACTATGGACTGAAAGAT
>JBHJOO010000294.1:0-3796 GCA_050329675.1 Balneolaceae bacterium | reverse complement strand
GTCGGCGAATGCAACATCAATGGTATGGTTTTGACCAAAAAATGGAAGTACTTCGTCTTTGGTATGAACCCAGTTGGTCATCGACATCCCGTAAAATACACCGTCTCTTAATGACAATTCATTGACCGTTTCAAGAAGGGCAGGGGTATCGTAGTGATGGCTGTGTGCTTCTCCAAAGGGCGGGATTGCGTATCCGCCCTCAAGGTCGATTGTGGTATCGATTCGGGACGGTTTGTTACGGACAAAAATCCCATCCCTGCTGTAAAAGGTGGCTTCAATAAACTCTTCACCGTCAAACCAGAACCCGTTTTCATAGGCAGCATAATGAGCAGCGGGTGCATAGCAGGCTGCGAGGATAAGTGCAGAAAGCAGGAGTGGGTGAATAACCGGGAATCTCATTTTTTGAAATGATTGTTATTATTTGAAATATACCGGTTGCCTCAACTGCCCCTTCTCAAAAAAATATCACCGCTTATTGTTTCAAGCCGCACCGGGGTGTTGCCGGTGCCTGCTTTTGCCCGGATATCCACTCCAACAGGAGCAAATTTTCCCTTATTACGGAATTCAATATTCTCAAGATCGGAATAGACACCGCCGCTAATGGTTTTAATGGATAATTCTGCCCCGTCGCGTTCCGGCCAGCTCATATCCACATAGCCGCTGATCGATTTCACGGATACGAGCCCGTGAAGCCCGAACAGTTCTATATTGGCGCTTATAGTCTCCACAGAAAGATCTGCATCGCGGGGCAGGTATATTTCATAAGTAATGTCGCTGCATACTACATGATTGTCATAATAGCTGTAATTTTTCCCGGGACAATCTTCCGTGCGGCCGTGCCTGATTTTTTCCCGGTCGAAATCCATCTCAATCCGGGCCTTTCCGTTTTGATAAAAATCGATCAGAAATGCATCATTCAACCTGCCGTTGTTCACATCAGCGGTTGCGCGGAACAAAACTTCGGGACGGTCCCACGCTTTGATCACAATCTGATTTCCGAATTTCAGGTTGAGTTCAATCCGCCCATCGGGTTCAACATTCAGTGTCTGTTCAATAATTCGCGGCTGTGCCTGAACCGTATTTACGGCAGCCAGAATAAAAAGTGTGCAAAAAAAAGGAAGTCTGTATGTTTTCATGAGAATATCTGTTTTTAAGTTTCGTATGAACGATTCGGACGCTTCCCGGGCCCGATATTTTTGTGGGTCAGACCCGGAAGCAAAAGAGAGAAGGGGTAGCTATGTTATTTTTTACGCAGGAAAATATCCCCGCTCATTGCCTGCAGCCGAATTTCCACACCACCGCCGTTCATCATTCCATTGATCCGGTTTCCTCCTCCCATGCGGGTCAAATCACTCCTGCGGCCGGCAATATCCAGATCGATATCGCTATATATCCCGCCGGACATTGATTGCAGGTGAAACCGGGCAGGGGTGTTTTCCGGCAGCGTGATGTCAATAAAGCCGCTCATACTCGATATGGAGGTAGGGCGTTCCTGGCTTAACTCCGAGAATTCAATATCTATATTGCCGGATACAGAATTGGCATTCACCGGGCCGGTAATATCTTTAAGTGTAATATTGCCGACTTTGCCTCCGATTTCAATTTCCCCGCGGTGCCCGGTCAGTTCAATATTACCTGTTGCCATGCTCGCCTGCTGAATGACCAGCCGAATCGAATCGGGCACCCGAAGATGGTAATCGCCGCTGCGGGGTTGAACGGATGCCATATTTACACGGTTTCCCGATTCCTCGACAGTCAACCCGATTCCGGTATTGTCCGGCCCTCCGCTAAACAGGGAGCGCAGCCCTTCAGCCCGGGGCGGAGGCTCCCTGTAGTTATCACTCTGAACAATAATACTGCTGCCGCTGTAACTCTCAACCGAAAGGTTTCCTTGCGAGATCGTAAATATCAACACGTGATCGGCCTGGTTGCTGAAAGAGTGTGTGTATTCCTGGCTGTATGCTTTGCCTGTGCTTATAAAGAGAAAACAGAAAAGTGTGAGATAAAAATACTTGTTCATGGTGTAATTGTTTTTGATAAGATTAATAGTAATGATTTCAATTATGATCACCGGAAATCATGGTAAAAGGTTACATACGCAATTCGGAAATTCCACCGAGCAGATATTCCCGGATTTCGGGAAGGGTGTTTTCAGTTACCAGAAGCCGTTCCATTTCGCTGATGGCATTGCGTTCATTTAAATCCACCAGTACATCGATCAGTGACATTTGCACAAGCGGATGATCCTGCAAGGCGAGGCTCTGGATGAAAGCATTCCGCACATTTTGCAGGCCGCCGAAGTTGCGCAGCGCATCAACAGAAGCAAGGCGCACATTCACATTTGGGTCGTTGTTCATGGTGTGAATCAGAATCATCAGAAGCTGATCGTCTGCCGTCTCTATATCCGAGACAAGGCCAACGGCCTGCATCCGCTCACTGGCTGAAGTTTGCAGATAGGAGTGATAGACAAGGGCATTCTTTAACTTCTCCATGTCTTGTTGTAAAGTTACAATCTGTTGGCTGGCCTCTTGTCCGGAGCCAACCAAAAGTCCGGCAGAAAATCCAGCAAGCAACAGGATGATTGCTGCGGCTGCTCTTTTAATCGTGGATTGATTCAGGCTGAACAGCAGGGGGCTATGCTTTATTGTATCCTGATGCTTTCGTTTTTCTTCTTCAAGCGTTTCCATAAAACGCTCTTTCATCCTGTTATCCGGTTTCGGCACCTCAAATGATCCGAGGTTATGATACAGCTCATTGAACTGCTGCAGTTCTGATGTGTCGATTTTACCTTCTTTGATTAACGAATCAAGCTGTTTTTTTTCATCGTCCGTTAATGTTCCATTTAAATGGCCAATGATCAGATCCATATATTTTTCGTCGTTCATCATAATACCTGCTTTCTAAGGTTGGTAATAATCTCTTTCATTTCTTGCAGAGCCCTGAATATGCGCACCTTAACGGCGCTCTCGCTGCATCCCATGATTTCCGCGATTTCCCGGTAGCGAAACCCTTCAAACCGGCTTAAGATAAGGGCTTTCTTTTTTTCCGGATCCAGCCTTTTCATCGCCTGCCTGACCAGCCATTGATTCAGTTCCTTTTCCGGGTCATACAAATTGTTTTCGAGAGTACTCAAATAAAATTCCAAATCAGCATTTTCAGCATCAATTGGCGAAGACTCCGTACGCCGGTGGTCATCACTTTGAAGGTTGCGGGCAATCCGGAAAATCCATGTTTCAAATTTTCCATCACCGGAGTAGGTTGACCGGTATTTCAATATTCGTTCAAACACACCCTGCACCAGGTCTTCACTGGCTTCGCGGTTTTGTGTTAACCGGTAAAAAAAGCTATACAGACGCATGTAATAGCGCTCAAACAGGAGGCCCAGTTTATCGAGGTCCCCATTTTTTACCTGAAACATCAGTTGTTTATCCTGTGGCGATTGCAATATGAAAAATCAGCTGGGTTAGAACTATTTGTTAGTGTACACTGAATTAAAGAAAGAAAGGTTACAATTTTTCAAAATTTTTAATTGTATGATTGCACAGCCTGAAACAGATTTTATTTAAATCTAATATGCTGTACCTGCACTTCACCATTATCATTGAAAGTATCCAGAAAGATTGAAGCGATTCCTGAAGGCGCAGGTTCAATTGAAAAAAGAACGTTCCTATCCAGGGCCACAGGGATTACAGCCGCCTCAATTTTAATTTCAGAATTTCGGGTTCCTGCATTTTCTGTACAGATATAAATATTCGAGTTTTTAAACTCAGAGAGACATTTTCTAAAAAGATCCTCG
>JBHJOO010000185.1:0-2002 GCA_050329675.1 Balneolaceae bacterium | reverse complement strand
TCTAACTGGCAGTGGTTTTCACCGGCAAATGGCAGTGTTCTTGACCGACACTGAAAGCATTGCAAAATAACGGGCCTATCATTCTATTATAGATGCATAAAAACTGTTAATAGTTGCAGCTTAACTGTTTTTTTTTCATTTACCTTAAATCCGAAAGTTAAAAAAATAAGTTTGGCACGGGGGCATTTTCTTGAATAAAAACGAATTCCCCCATGCTGAAAATGCTAAAAATATCCTTTTTATTCCGATAATGTTGGGTTTTTATCATGTACAATTTTTTGCCGGTAAATTTACCCCGGGTTTTTAATTATTGATCCGGATTGCAATCCGTAATAGACTGTAAGTGAGAACTATATAAACTTAACTTTCGCATTGGTCCAGGCATAACTTTCCCCTCAATTTTCTGCTTTTGGTCTGTAAAACAGCATCTTTCGATATGTTTTCATTTTCAGGTCAGTAGTACTTCATATGGTTTCCGGCTGAATACCCTCATGGTCATTCCCCGCCCTTGTTTCTTCCATTTAACGGGTACTGTTATAAATCTGAAAATGAACTTCTTAATTCTGAAAGTGCTTTTTAACCAGCTGAAAATTTCTGCGAATTTCCCGATCAACCATGCATAAATATTCCTGCACATCATCATAACAATCAGAAATACAGTGTTTTCCTCCAAGAATGAGAAGGGCATTCTGTTCCATCCAAAATCGTTATTCAGCACATCTATTGCTCTTTCTTCGGCGCCTCTCTGATTATAGTATTCAACTACCTCCTTTTCGGTTGATTGCCAGTCATTTGTAAGAATGCTGCGATATTCCATGTTATCTTTGGTAAACAAATCTAATTGCTGGCTTTTACTTTTTTTACGACGCATTACAACCAGGCGGTAAGTTTTCGGTTCCTCTCCTTTAGTATGGGCAAATGGCTGATATTCTATTGAACATACCTCGTATTCAATGTGGTTTATTTCCACTTTCTCCCAATCCCGCTCTTCAAGCAACATATTGGTCAAAAAATCGCAACGGTTTGCCCTGATATAGAAAAGGTTGCTGTATTTATCAACGACTTCTATTATTTTTCTTGAATACGAACCGGCATCCATCCGACTCCTGTTTATATGTATGCCATTATCATGGAGCATCTTGTAACATCTCTCCAATAGTTCATCCTGATTGGTTTTGACGTTCATATTGCCATCACGGTTTTCAAGATATACCGGGATACCACCAATGGTGGCCATACCCGGGAAATAGCCGTTGACCATTTTATAGGTCTTTCTCGTGTCATACTTCTCTGTTTTCAGCACCTCATTATCGTAATCAAAATCATGGTATTCACCCTCTTTCAATATCCCCAGGTGCTTTAGTATGCTGATGTTTAACCCGTTGAGTTTGTCGTGCTTGTTGATCTCGTACACGTTCCCCTTTTCGCTCACCACTTGCTCCTTTTCGGTTTTCATGCTTTTTAGAACACCCAAAACGGTGTCGGCGTTGGCAACAGCTAACCCTGGAGTATCTTTCAGAAAATCTTTCAGGTGTTCATTCAGGTCTTCCGCACAATCACCACCACAAAAGAACACGCTCCACAGATTCAACATCAAATCGCTGTAGGAATATTCTGCCTGCGGAGCCCTGCTACCTAATTGATTGTCAATTAATTTCAAAACTCCCGACTGCCTGATGGCTTCGATTACAAAATTAATTCCGCCAAAAGGGTTGATAATTTGATTACTTTTTTCTATCTTCATACCGGATGTATTATTTGACGGTAAGATAGTAGTTAATTATCTAATTAACAAATTCTTACCGTCATTTTTCCAGCAATTATCAACTATTTTTCAACAATTATCAACTATTTTTTCGGTTCACCTGAACAGGTGCATATAATATTACTTATAACATTCATTATCTGCAATATGCAAAATGACTTGCGGATTTAAGGTATAACTAAATTTCGTATTTCACCAATCTCTTTTGCATTAAAACGTTTAGATCTCAACAACTCA
>JBHJOO010000499.1:0-4027 GCA_050329675.1 Balneolaceae bacterium | reverse complement strand
TGGATGAACCGTTCCGGGTCGGGATTATCGCCGGATGAAAGCATCACCTCCCATCCGTCGGGTTCGTCTGAAACAGGGACCATGACCCCGAATTCATAATCGAGAGTAAAATGGTTCGCAGCAAAAACCGAATCGATCACGGATTTCACGGCCACATTCAGTGCCATTGTTACATCTTCGCCGGGTTTGGGGTGCGAAGGATCGCAGGCACCCATTGCAGCATTTCTAATCTCCATCATCAGGTCACAATCCTGCCTGACAGCGCCGGAGATTTCGGTAAAAAGAGCGGAAACCTGCTTGTTGAATTTTTCCTCTTCCAGGCTCAGGGCATTATCGATCCAGTTATACTGGATCAGCACGATCCCGATAAGAGAAAAAACGGTGAGGCCGATAATCAGATAGAGTTTTGCAGTAGTAAGTTTCATAATCACCTCCGGTTTTATCCACCATACAATCTAAATCTTTAAAAGGTTGCAGTCACGTATTTTAACATTTCATTAACGTTTTTAACCTCGGGTTAACCGTCTTTCTGTTTTGCTCCGTGTATCATATTCTTACACCTGACTTAAATCAAAGCATTGCGACTCATGAAAAACAGAAACAAAATATTCACAAACTTGCCGGATTGTATCTGCGCTAAACACAACCTCTTGGTTTTGATGTTTACGCTCTTATTCTATACTCAATCTCATGCACAAGGCGGCCAGGCCTGGTACGATTTCGATGCACTGGCAGAAATACTCGAACTCCGGCCCGGAAGCTGGATGGCCGACATCGGAGCCAACGACGGATTTTACCTGAACCGGTTTTTACCCATCCTGGGTGAAGACGGCCATATCTTCGCTGTGGATATTTCCACAAGAGGTTTTGAACGGCTGCACCGAAATATGGAGCGCTGGCAGGCGAACAACATATCCACGATCTATTCAATGGAGACAAACCCTCTGCTGCCCGCTTCCTCGCTGGATGCAATTCTGATTCGCAACGCCTATCACGAATTTTTCGATCCCAAACAGATGCTCTTTCACCTGAAGAGGGCTCTGAAACCGGACGGATTGCTTGTGATTTCGGAACCGATGAACAACCGTCATCAGGGAACTGACCGCAGAACCCAGGAAGAGGATCATGTGCTCGACATAAAATTTGCCATCCGCGACCTGGAAGAGTCCGGATTTCGTATTGTCCGGAAAACAGAGCTTTTTTCACAGCATCCGCAATCGGGCATGTTCTACTGGCTACTCGTCACACAGACCGATCTTCATTAGGCGCTGGTTATGCAAAAAGATAATCCCCGTCTTATGCGTACATTCGGGCCGTGGGACGGGGCATCCGTCATCATTGCCAATGTGATTGGGATTGGCATTTTTACCACACCCGGTATCATTGCAGAACTTGCGCCGGGGCTCATCCCCTTTTTTTCACTATGGATAGCAGGCGGTTTGCTTGCGCTGACCGGATCCTTCGCCTATGCCGACCTTGCCGCCCTCATTCCCAAAGCAGGCGGTGAATATATTTACCTCAGGAAATCGTTCGGCCCTGCATGGGGTTTTCTATCGGGTTGGACCTCGTTTATCGCAGGGTTTTCAGGCGCCATTGCCGCCAGCAGTGTCGGTTTTGCAGAGTACTTTCGCGTAATTCTGCCTGAAATTTATGTTTTCCCGGAATACATTTTTTTTGCAGCCTCATGGTTTCCGGTTCATCTTTCACCGGAAAAGTTCATTGCTGTTTGCCTCATATTATTTGTTACCCTTTTTCATATTTCCAAAATCACGGTGGGCGGCCGTTTTCAGAATCTGCTCACGCTGCTAAACATTTTTACCATTCTTGCGCTGGTCGGCCTGGGTTTTGCCTCAAACCCCGGGCTGAATTTCTCAGGGCAGGTTTCATCCGGAAACTTCAGTTTCTCATTTTGGTTCCTCGCTCTCATTCCGGTCATGTTTACCTACAGCGGATGGAATGCAGCCGTGTATATCGCAGAGGAGATCAAAAACCCCGGGAAAAACATGCACCGGGCTTTACTTGCCGGAACGGGAGCCGTCCTCGTTTTGTACCTGCTGCTCAACATTCTGATTGCGGGAACCATTCCGTTCGAGACCCTTGCCGATTCCATTGATGTGATCAATACCATGTCGGACATTCTGTTCGGGCAATCCGGCATGCTTTTATTTAGCCTTGTGATTCTCACTGCACTGCTCAGCAGCGTCAGTGCAATGACGATTACCGGGCCGAGAATTTACTTTGCCATGGCGCAGGACAAGCTGTTTCCCTCGGTGTTTGGATCCGTTCACCCCGGATACCATGTGCCGCGCAGGGCAATCCTTTTCCAATCTGCATGGGCCGCAATCCTTGTATTGAGTGGTACGTTTGAACAGCTTCTCATCTATACCGGCTTTTCGATTATGCTCTTTTCCGGACTCTCTGTCCTGGCTTTGCTGATCCTGGATAAGAGAAGCCGCCGCGTTGGCCTTACCCCTGTAAAGAAAATCTTTTACTCTCTCTTTGTATTGGTCAGTTTTACCGTTGTTCTGAATGCCATTTATACCAGCCCGAAACCTTCCCTGGCAGGGTTGATCCTGATCGCAGCGGGACTGCCGGTGTACCGGTGGTATTCCACTCGCCATAAATGACGGGGTAGATATTTTAACAGGTCGTTAACCTTTTTAACCTTCTCTTCACCCAATCATTCTTCCGGATTGTGCAGATTGGAATTCAACCTTTAACAAATTTACACCACTATGAAACAAAGTACAGTCTCTTATTACAGCAGGAATATGAAGTTTTATCTCATCATCATTGTGATGGTGACCGTTACCTCAGCGTTTAAAGCTGATAACCGGGTTTTTGAAAAAGGCGAACCCGCTCCTTCATTTGAAGCCGAACTGTTCGAAACCGGCGAGATCATCACTAACAACTCTCTTGAAGGCCGGTATGTGCTGATCGACATTTGGTCCACATCTTGCGGCATCTGTGTTCGGAAGCGCCCGGAACTGGAAGAAGCGAGAAATCAATTTGAGAGCGAAGAATTTGTCATTTTGAGTATTGCAATGAACGATACCCCCGAACGATTGGAAAAATTCAGAGAAGAGCGGTCTCCGATGCCGTGGCTGCATGTTGCGGTACCCAATCCCCGTAAGAGCATCTTTTGGGAGATATTACCCTACCACGGCCTCCCTCAATCTTTCCTGCTCTCACCGGATGGAACCGTGATTGCCGTTACAGGCGATTTCGCCGATAAAACCATCGGGGATACGATAGCGGATTTTCTGAGCGGTGAGAGATCGTGAAGTACATTTTTTTGCACCTGTACTATCAAAGCAATTCAATGATTGTCCGGGGGAAGAAAAAACGGAGGCCGTGTAATCTCGTCGATACAAGTAGTTTCCAGGTTTTTGTTTGAGCCTTTTTTAATAAAACCGGCTGTTATTTCATTTATACACGGATGGTTGATCATGTGCGTGGCATTTGGCAAAATCAAATGCCTGGCTGCCGAAAGATGACGTACCACCTCTTCGCCAAATTCCGGTGGTGTAGCCGGATCAAGATCACCCGAGATTACGAGCACCTGCGCATCAGAGTAAACCGGTTCCCAAAACTCTTCCGGCAGCCGGGCGGCAGGCCACTCATCACAAAATGCACGGAACCGCCGGATTTGTGATGCCCCTAAAAAGGTGCCCGATGTATGTTCCAGGATATCGGAGTCGCTGATAGCTGGGATATCTTCGGAACATACTACTGATAATTGCATCCCAAAATAGATTTGATCACGAACAGCCCGCCCGAAAGCTTCCGAAATATTGGCAATCGGAATGAAATTGCCTTTCGCCCCTTCATGAATGAGAAACGGAAGCCGGGATGAAAGATCCGGCGAGTACAACATAAGATGTACCCGGGCTGCGACGAGCTCCCTGGTAAGCCTGACAGTCACAGCGGGTTCTTCGGAATTGGATTGGATTTCCACCGATATGGGCGACTCAGCAAGCTGATTGATCAGATGCCGGAAAGAATCAGGCAGTTCAGGGTAAGCCCC
>JBHJOO010000544.1:0-5525 GCA_050329675.1 Balneolaceae bacterium | reverse complement strand
TCAATCAGAGCAGAAAGGTTGCGGGCATGATCCTCGGGTAAATAGCTCCAGCCTATGGGCTTATCCGACAAGCCAAAACCCAGGTGATCCAGGGCAATGCACCGATAGTTTGGTTTGAGTCGCTTGATGAGGTCACGATACAGGAATGACCAGGTGGGATTACCGTGAACCATGACGACAGGATCACCTGCCCCTTCGTCTACGTAGTGCAGCCTTCCTGCCGGCACCTCGAAATATCGAGATTCGAAAGGGTATTCTTTCCGGTCAATCCAATTGGCGTTATTCATGAGTCTCCCTTCCCTTGCTGTTTCAGTAAATAACGGATCGATTCCATGAACACGGGCATATACTTCCGGTATTCGTCTGAATCGTCGAGAACGGCCTTGTGTTCAGGGTTGAATTGTGCCATTACGTTGTTCCCTCCTCACAGGTATAACAACGGCTTATTGTAATTAAACACCCAATTAATTTCATACATTGAACTATTGAGCAGGTTTGTAAATGCAGGAGAGTATTCATCTAAAAAGTTAGTTACTTTAATATTTTTGGTTTTTGAACACGATACATTAGAGGTTAAGTAAATTAATTTCTCCAAACCGGCACTTCAATATAACTGTCGCTGTACCATTTGATTTCCAGAGGTTCTCCAGCATCCCGTATGGTTTCAAAAGCCGGCTCTTTTCCGGAACCGTAATTGATAATTTCAAAAGGATGTTTATTGACGTTAAGGACTACCACTATCCGGCTACCTTTGTTGATTTTCTTGCTTATGATATGTGAGGCGTTTAAAGGTATTATTTCTTTTTGCCCCGGGGTTAAAAGCTCTCTCTTGCTGTTGTTATTCGCATAACTTGCCCGTCCCAAATATCTGGAAAGCTGAAAATACCTGCCGTTTTCCATCTGCTCGTAAAACGAAATGGAAAGGTCCATATCATGCTTGTTGATTTCCGCTGCCAGCTGACCCGAAAAAGCGCCGTTCAGGACAAAGTCTTCCTCAAAAAAATCTGACATATAAACCGTCCCGTTACTGGCATCCAAACTGTCGATGATGAGCGACGGATGAAAATAGTTGTTCATATCTTCCCTGTCGGAAAAATCTACCTGCTGGCTTTGGAAAGATTCGGATTCAGGTCTTGAATCGACTAACATTCCCCTGTCTAAATATAACCGCAAGTTTTCATTGCTCGTCGCTTCTATAGCGGGTTCATGCCTCCACGAATTTGTGCCCATAACCTGGAAGTTTACCTTGTCTTTCAGCAGTTCGGGTTTCGGAGCGTCTTTAAGTATCCAGTCCAGCCAGTCAAAAGCAAGATTTCGCATGCTTACATTTGCAACCGGATCAATCGCATAACCCCTCAAGGTATCAGCCGGGTTGGCCTGGCCGCTCCAATGATCATAAGGGCCGATAACAAGGTAATGTTCCGCCTGCGGATTATACCTGTTGTGTAAGTCAAAATACCGCACTGCCGAAAACTGCGGGCCGTCAAAATAGCCCGTAGTCGTCAATACCGGAATATTGATTTTAGCATACTCTTCAGGTGTTGGCACCAAAGATGTCCAATAATCATCATAAGCCGGATGATCGAGCCATTCCTGAAAAATGGGGTTGGGGAATCCCGCAGCACTGTCCAGTTTGGCATATGCATAGCCATTTTCATACCAGTCCCAGAGAATTGCCCCGGTTATCGGTTCCTGCTGATATACATTTGTATGAGCCCAATTCAGTTCGAAACCCAACGGCACGTTATTCTGCATCGGAAAATCATATCCGGGCATGATGGCTACCTGGGGCACAATGGTTTTAAGCGCCGAATGAATATTTTTAACTGCTGACCATTGTGAAAAACCGGTATAACTTCCTCCAAACATGCCAACTTTGCCATCTGACCACTCCTGTTTACTCAGCCAGTCTATGATATCGTAGATATCGGATTGCTCGTTTTTATAAGGAGTGTAATGCTCATTGTTAGTTCGTATACCCCGGGCATAGGCAACAATCCCCACATAATCTCTGTCTGCCGCCCATTTGGCAAAGTTCGCATCTCTCTCTCCCTGATAATATGTGGTGTAAAAAAGTACAACTGGCAAGGGTTCCGTATTTGTTTTCTTGCGGACAATGGTTGCAGAAATGTCCATTCCACTCTGAGTCGGAATGGACGCATAATCCTGAATAACATAGTTGCTTTCGGTGGATTCTCCTTCCCGGCCAAAAGAAACAGCTGTAATTGAAAGTGTTATGAAAAGCAAAGCCAGTATCTCTCTCAAACACTTTTTATTTTGGTTGATAGGAACTGAAGGAGTTGTATGCGTATTCAATAAATTTTGCGATTATGCCGGATATTCGGTGATTCTGAATTTACTGTGATGGATTTACAATAACAATCCGATTTGCCGTTGCCTGAGATGGGTATGATTCTGCAATTACGTCTCCATCCGCAACCCAGCCTCCTGCAAGCAGTCCTAATTCCAGATTGCGGTCATCTATGTCACTTACATTGTTATTTTCATCTTTAATCAGAACTTCCGTTTCATTGTTTATTGTTAACCACATTTTTTTGCCTCCGGGCTCAGTCGGGCTATTTACTTCCTGATCTTCCTCTATTAGTATTCTGAAAAAATCATCTCCATCTTCAAATGCAGTAATTACCCCAACGATAATTGGTTCCTGACCAAACAAATCAGAAAGTTCTTCATAAACTGCACCATGAATTTTAATGTCAATATTTAAATCATCATTTATTTCATCATTAGCATTGATGTTTGCTATACAACTGACAAAAAAAAGGGAAATGGGTATCATTGCCAATCTGGTTGCGTATTTCATATAAGTTTCACGTTAAGGTTAATTTTAATTGATTACAATTGGATTAAACATCCTGCCAAAGGCTCATTTTATGTTCGTAAATATAATTTGATAGAAATTTACTTCTATTGACTTTGGTCAAGGATTATTTGATATGATAAATGCTCATATCTACTTACTAAATAGAGATACACTCAGATACGGATCTATACCTATTTGATGTATGCATTTTTTTTCAAAAGTTTTTAAATCATGGTTTTCTAAAAAATGAAATCAAAACCATCTTGAAATTTCTCTTTTCCCAGATTCTTATTATGTGCGTATAACTGATTGACGATGATATTGCATCATTTTATCCATTTTTATTAACTGTTGGGGAGATCGGGATCTGTTTCCAGCTGTTGATTATGGAAATAATTTTACTCATCTGCATTATGTGCAGGAGTTATTTTTTGCTTAAATAATACTCGTTCGATTCTTTGTGTAATCTTAGAAGGCCAGGTATGCTTTTTATAAAATCCCATACCGCTACTAATCCACCTTGTATTAATGCCTTAAAAGCAACAACAGGTTTATCCAGGAATTCAGCTATTGAAGTTGTTCGCCCATCTAAATCATGTAATTCAACATTAATGCAATTATCACCTGCTTTTGGGCCAGGAAATTCACTTAAATTATAGTACTCTGGATTAAAATTTGAGTAATTATATTTAACTTCTTTCATCGATATTCGTTTTTTATAACGGTTTGGTAAATAACCGGCGTGGCGTTGAGCTTAAATGTAGGCAGCTGCATGCAAACACTTCCAATTGATTTACTGGTTATGTGTTCGGTTCATATACCCAGGGATTAATTACTTCAACTCCTGAACCTTCCATGTCCTGAGAATTTCTTGTAATGACTGAAAGGTCATGCACTTGGGCTGTAGCAGCAATAAGTGAATCAATTGCCGGAAGTGGATTACCATTTTTTTCTGCAGTAGCCAAAATCTCACCCCATTTATTCACTTCTTCAATATTTATGGTGAGAATACGGTTTTTGAAGCGGTGCTTTAAATCCTCTTTTACCCATCGATTTAGCTCTGCCTTCTTTTGCGAATCGGGTAATTTTTCAATTCCTTTTCTCAATTCGCCAAAAGTAATGACACTTAAATACATGGAGAGTTCATCCCGGTTGGCGAACCACTTCACAACATTTGGATTTGGTTCCTTTTTAACCAATTCAGAAATACAGCAAGTGTCAATCAAATAGCTCATAGGTCAACATGACGGGAAGAAGATTTATCCCGCTTTAGATCAATCTCAACCTTTGAAAGGGGAGATGTTTGAAAAAACTCAACCAAAGACGTTTTCGGCTGTTCTAATTTTCGATAATCTTCAGCCGAAAGCACCACTACGCTATCTTTTCCATGCTTCGTAACCGTTTGAGGCCCCTCTTCGGTGGCCTTACGAACGACTTCGCTAAATCTGTTTTTAGCTTCCTGTAATTGCCACTTTTTAGATTTTGTGATCATAAACACCTCCATTTTCATCTAGTCTGTCTAGAAGTTACGAATTTATAACAGATTATAGAAGTGAAAATTGCCTGTAACAATTGAGAGGTTCGCGACACATAACATCCGCATATCACCAACACTATTCTTGTTATCCTTACTTCGACATAAGTTTTGTTCATGTTATTACTATAATATCGGGGATAAAATAAAATAATCGGATTTAAAAACATGCTTCTGAACAACTTGGCAAAATGATTAAGAAAATGTCGAGAAGGCTTGGTAAGTATGGTAACCCTGAAGAAAAAGCTCTATTTTGGAGCTTTAAATCCGTACGGCTAATACCTTTTCTTACTGTTTAGAAACATGAATGATTTTCTGAAAATAAAATGAAGCCAAAATCTGCGTCCAGCGTTATTATCATTATCGGGCTGATTTTATTCCTGATATCATTTCTGCTGCCGGCTTACTCGGTGAACAGTAAAATATTTTATGGATATGAATGTGCATATATAGCTCCTGTGCTTGCAATTAGCGGGGATCTGGAAGGAGGATTCGCAATACAACTTTTAACAAGAGCTCACTTTCTCCTGCTTGGCCTTCATAATGTTATTTTACTGATTTGCTTACTGTTATCTAAAAAAATAATGAGTGTCAATTATTCCTGGGTACTAAATTTGTTTGTCATTTCTACATTGAACACCATTCTTTTCTTTTTTTATGTCCACTACAGTGATCAGACTATGAATGAAGTATTGCGGATCGGCTACTATGTTTGGATTATATCAAGCCTGTTGGTTTTAGTACCACTGATTTGGCAGAAGCTGATAAAGTAATATCAGCCAAACTCTTTTTCTGTAATCCGTTTTCTGATCCGGCTCAGCGATTCCGGGGTTACGCCAAGATAGCTGGCAATCTGGTGCTGGGGGACACGCTGGATAAGTCCGGGCCGGTTCTTACATAGTTGCAGATACCGCTCTTCAGGTGTTGAGTTTTTAAAATTTGCGAATTCATCTTTTGTGTTACTATGATCCTGCTCCATAAACCTGAGAGTCAGGGATTGCAGTTTAGGAAAGGACTCAAACATTTCCGGTATTTTGTCAAGATCAGTGACCGACAGCGTTGTATCTTCAACACAGGATAAATAGAAAGAGGATCGAAATTGTTTTTCACCACCTGGAACAGGGGCTATCGCATGTCCTTCTGTATAAAAGAATGTTGTTTTTTCTG
>JBHJOO010000089.1:0-9982 GCA_050329675.1 Balneolaceae bacterium | reverse complement strand
CCATTTTGCGGAACTTGCGTTAACGTAAAAGTTCAAGTCGCGATTTTGTAGTTGCATCAGATTTGTACCGGGTTAGTTGTGTGTTGTTAGTGGTTTGTGGTATGTGGTATGTTGTTTGTAGGTGCCTAAAAACGTCAACCATATTTAGGCATCTATAACCCGACAACTGACCACAAACCACTGACAACTAACAAAAACGACTTTCTGTTTTACGAAGCAATCTCTGTAACCCCTTGTTTTTTTAATATGGAGTCAGGAGTTCTGAGATTAGAACTTCAATACAAATTAGCTCTGACATTTTCCACGGTATTATTGAAAAGTCATTGCCGTCCCGTGCATTCTGAGATACAGGCTAACGTTTCAAAATAATCCGAACAGTTGTGCCTTTATTTGGCTCAGATGCATGAATAAAGATTTTCCCTTTATGATACTCCTCAATAATTCTCCTGGTCAGGCTTAACCCCAGTCCCCACCCTCTTTTCTTGGTACTGAATCCGGGTTTAAAAACATCTTTAAAGTTTTTCCTGTCAATTCCTGATCCGGAATCTTCCACATCTATAATTACTTTATCATCGGCTTCCTGAACCCGTATGGCTAAAAAAGCTCCATTTGAATTATCGCGAATGGCATCCATTGCATTCTTGACAAGATTTTCAATAGCCCACTGAAATAATTCAGCATTGATGTTTGCTTTAACCGTACTGGATATTGAACGTTGTATATCAACACTTTTCCCAAGCTGTGGCAATCTCCGTTCCATATAACTTATTACCTGTTCCACAATCGGTTCAAGCCTTACTTTTTTCAGCTCAGGTTTAGATCCTATTTTGTTAAACCGTTCAGCAACGCCTCTTAATCTTGTAATGTCTTTCTCTATTTCATAAACAATATCCGACGTACTGTCATCATCCTTATGCTTTTCTTTGAGCAGCTGAATCCAGCCATACATACTCGACAAAGGTGTTCCAAGCTGATGGGCAGCCTCTTTCGCCATCCCGACCCACAGGTTTGATTGCTCCGATCTCGTAATGCTTCTGTACGTCGTATAGCCAATTCCAAGCAACATAACCAGAAGCCCAATTTGAATGTAGGGAAAGTATTTCAGGTATTGTACAGTCGGGCTCTCCCCATAATAGATTAATTGTCTAAGATTCCCACTTTCAGTTTCATAAGAAATTTCAATGGGTTCATGGAGTTTTGAAAATTCCATAGCTTTTTCAATACTCAGATCTTTTTCATCAATATTTCTTGATCCTGCAATTTCATTATCATCATTTACCAGTATGGAGGGAATATTAAAACGCTCCGGTATAACCAGCTCATCCCACACAAACTCTTCACTTGACACGGCTGCCTCTGCTTCTTCAATCATCTTAATAAGAGAGTCGGAAACCTGTGGAATCTCTTTTAATTGGCGAATTGCACTGTTGAGATTCATACTTTTTATTTGATGAATAGGCCGGCTGTTGAATTCCAATGCTTTTGCCCAGAGTTCAACATTTTCCCGTTCATGTTCCATTATTTTTTGAATCAAAAACTGATTGTACATGAAAGAAGCTACACCCAGTACTATCAGCAGAGCTGCAAGAAGCAGCTTAATCCAAAAAGTTGAAAAATACAGGTTCTTTGCCATAAGTATTGAATTGACAGAAAAATAAATTGTAAAAATATCGCATTACACAATCCGGCAAAACTACCTGTGGAAACCCGAATTTTTAAGCCGATGCTTTCCGTTTTTCGTATACAGGCGGGGCCTTCTTTTCAATAGTTTCGCGGGTGATTACACATCTTTCAACATTTTTCATAGATGGAAGTGAAAACATAATATCCAGCATGGAATCTTCGAGAATAGATCTCAACCCTCTCGCTCCGGTTTTTCTGCCCTTTGCCCTTTCCACAACAGCTTTCAGGGCATCTTCCTCAAAAACAAGCTCTACATCTTCCATGCCGAACAGCTTTTTATACTGTTTGGTAAGCGCATTTTTCGGCTCCTTAAGAATTTGTATCATGGCTTCATCTGAAAGTTCTTCAAGCCCGCTGATAATTGGCAGCCGGCCGATTAGTTCAGGTATTAAACCAAATTTTTGAAGATCCTCAGGCTCAACGTACGTGAAAATTTTAGGATCATTTTTGTCAAATTTCACCTGATCGACCGAATGAAATCCAAGTGAACTTACGGAAACCCTCCGTGATATAATTTCTTCAAGCCCGCTGAAAGCACCACCACAAATAAACAGAATATCGGTTGTATCAAGCTGGATGAAACTCTGTTCAGGATGTTTACGTCCGCCTTTGGGTGGAATATTTGCAGTTGTGCCTTCCAGTATTTTTAAAAGTGCCTGCTGAACACCTTCTCCGGAAACATCACGGGTTATGGAAGGATTGTCACTTTTTCTCGAAGCTTTATCAATCTCATCAATATATACAATTCCTCTTTTTGCCCTTTCCACATCATAATCGGCAGCCTGCAGCAAATTACTCAAAATGCTTTCCACGTCTTCTCCGACATATCCGGCTTCTGTAAGTACGGTTGCATCCGCAATGGTAAACGGAACATCGATAATCAAGGCAAGGGTTCTGGCCAACAGAGTTTTTCCAACACCTGTTGGCCCGAGCAGCAATATGTTGCTTTTCTCGATTTGAGTGTCATCAAAGCTTTTGGTTCCGGATGAGGAAATTCGTTTATAATGATTATAAACGGCTACAGAGAGTGCTTTTTTTGCTAATTCCTGCCCGATAACATATTCGTCGAGTTTTGATTTAATTTCAAGCGGCTTCAGCATCGGCTTGTACTGCTTCTCACGCCGGCGGTTCAAAGATGATAAATCACTTTGAATTATACTTGAAGCGTCTTCCACACACCTGTCGCAGATAAACACATCAGGCCCTGCAACCATTGAGTTTACTTCGTGGCTCGAACGTCCACAAAAAGTACAATGGACCAGATCATCATTTTTTCTCTTACTCATAAAAATTGAGAGCTTTTGTTATGATTTTTTACCGGTATTTTCCTCACGCCTCATTACCCTGTCAACAAGCCCGTATTCAAAAGCTTCCTGGGCGGTCATCCATTTATTGCGGTCAGAATCCTTAATAATCTGATCAACGCTTTTATCGGCATGATGTGCAAGAATTTCGCTTAAGGTTTTTTTAATTCTTAAAATTTCCTGTGCTTCAATTTCAATATCACTTGCCTGCCCCTGTACGCCTCCAAGCGGCTGATGAATCATCACCCTGGCATGGGGCAGCAAATTTCGTTTTCCTTTTGTGCCTGCTGTTAAAAGTACGGCACCCATCGATGCGGCCATACCCACGCAGGTCGTTGATACATCACACTTAACATATTGCATTGTATCATAAATTGCCAATCCGGATGATACGACACCACCGGGACTGTTGATGTAAAAATTTATATCTTTTTCCGGATCCTGAGATTCCAGAAATAACATCTGAGCAACGATAGAGCTTGCAACAGAATCGTTTACAGGCGTGCCAAGAATAATAATCCTGTCTTTTAATAACCGTGAGTATATATCATAAGCCCGTTCGCCACGATTGGTGGTTTCAACCACCATTGGGATTAAGGTGTTCTGAATCTGAGATATTTCATCCATAGAAGGTATTTCATGTATAGGTTGTTTGATTGCCATCCGATTTAAAAACTATTTATTTTTATTGTTTTTATTTTCCTGTTCTCTCTTACTGCGATATTCATCTTTTGTTAGTTCATTGATAGTAACAACATCTTCCAATTTGTCAAAAACTTTATTTTCACGGATTGTATTTCTCAAGTTATCAAGTAATTTCGGGTTTTGAGCATAGTAATTTTTGACCTGATCTGCCGGCATGCCATAACTGGCAGCTTCAATTGAAATTTGGGCATCTATATCTTCAGGAGTAATCTCGATATCCTCAAAATTTTCCTGCAGTTTCTGATTGATAAAAACCCATTTACCTTCTTCTTTAGCTGAATCGCTCATTCGCTCCTTGTACTCTTCCACGTCGAATCCGGGTGGAAGGGTTTCGGAACCACTTTGCTGTTTCAGATAATCTACATAAGAATTTAAAATTTGATCCATAAAAACGTCGGGAATCTCAAAATCATGTGCTTTGGTAAGTTCTTTTCTCACATCCTGCCTGAAGAGATCTTTTGATGACTGATCATAATACTGCTGCATTCTGCTTTTGATATAGCTTCTAAGTTCATCTGTATTTTTAGCCTCTCCGCCAGATTGTTCTTTGGCAAATTCATCCGTCAACTCAGCTTTATTTATTTTTTCCACTTTTTTAACATGGATCTCAAACCGGTCTTTTTCATCGTCTTCACCAATTTCCATGATAACCTTGTCACCAGCGCTTTTCCCTTTAAGGGCATCAAGAAAGTCATTGGAGCCTTCATCTCTTAAATCAATCTTTTGATCTTCATCAATTTCGCCTTCCACGGGTTTGTCATTTTCATCAAGAGTCTGAGCGTCTACAACTACACGGTATTCACCTGTAATTTTTTCGTCAACTTCTTCCCAGTCTCCTTGCTGTTCAAGCAAACGTTCAATTTCTTTTTCACCTTCCTCATCCGTTACATCATGAACCATTTTGTCTACTTTGATTTTATTCAAATCAACCAGTTCAAATTCCGGTTTCGCCCCGATTTTAAATTTTACCTGAAGCTCGTCATTCTCCCACTCAAGGTCGATCATCTTAGATTCACCAACCGGTTCATGCTCGGGAACAATCTTTTTTTCAAATGTCTCCTCTACATATTTTTGTATCTCTTCAAGCTCAATATCATTGCCGAATCTCCTGCGGATAATTGAAAGAGGCACTCTTCCGGGCCTGAAACCGGGCATTTGAATCTGACTTCGATACTTCTTGTACGCAGCGTCAAATTTATCAGCCAGGTCATCCCTGCTCGCCTTGATTATGATTTCTTTATCAACAGATGTAAGTTCCTGAACAGAAATGTCCACGTTTATTTCCTTTAATTTTATGTTATCAGTAAGATTGGGTTAAGTACGAGAGGGGGGACTCGAACCCCCACACCGGTAAAGGTACCAGATCCTAAATCTGGCGCGTCTACCAATTCCGCCACTCTCGCAGCCGATTCTGAATTACATATCAGAATTTAGAATCATAGCCTTTAAAAATACGATATTTAAATTGCTGGTTCAACTATTCTCATGACTTTAACATGACACTAAAATGCATTACCCTGAACTCTTTTGAAAATGAATTTAAAAATGCTGAAGTCAACAATCTTTTTTATTAATTTTCAGTCAAAATGTTTGTTAATCTTACAACATTATGTTTCGCAATCTCAGATTTATTTATATAACTACAAAAAACAAAGAAGAGGCCCGGAAAATCGGCAGGGCACTTGTTGAGGAAAAACTGGCTGCATGTGCCAATATTATCGACGGTATGGAGTCCATTTATTCCTGGAAGGATAACATTGAAAGCGACAATGAGTGTATATTAATTGCTAAAACTGTCAATCACAATGTTAAAAAATTAACCAAACGGGTAAAAGAACTGCACAGTTACGAAGTTCCCTGTATTGTAAGTATCACAATAACCGAACAGGAAGGCAATGAAGAATATCTTGACTGGCTGACCAAATCGGTGCTTGCCCAGGAACCGGATTTAAGGCCTTAATAAATGCCGCTTAAAATTTCCCTGAACAATTCAGTATGCATAGCCACTATTAATCGTGCAAAAGCCCGGAATGCAATTAATTTTGAATTGATGGATCTTTTTGAATCCCTGCTCGACGAGCTTGAAAAGAATGACGATATCAGGGTTTTTATTCTCACCGGTACCGGCAGCAGTTTTATATCGGGTGGCGACCTGCGTGAATTTCATCAGATTAAAGAAGCTGAATCCGCCCGTAAAATGGGCAAACGCATGCATATGATACTTCAGCGAATTGAAAATTTGCCATGCTGGACTTTGGCAGCTGTTAATGGCTATGCTTACGGCGGCGGATGGGAAATAATGCTTGCCTTTGACTTTCGTGTAGCTGTACAACATGCTGTTTTCGGGTTTACTCAGGGTAAATTCTATCTTCCGCCCGGATGGGGAGGATTAACCCGCCTTGCATACTCGGTAGGACGAAATCGTGCGCTTTGGCTTCTGGCAAATCAAAAAATAATCGATGCAGACGAAGCATTTCGGATCGGACTTATTAACCATATTTATTCTGAAAAAAATTTTACGGATTCTCTTTCAGAACTTGCCGATCAGTTATCTGAAAACGACAGGATTTATATCAGGCATCTAAAAGAAAAATCCCTTCCTGACCAGCATCTGTTTTATCAAAGGATATCAGCTGAATTAAAACCGTTTGGACAATTCTGGGAAAATGAAGAACATATCCGAAGAGTTAACAGCTTTTTGGAAAAAAATAATCGCCAGTGAGTGAAATAGCTTCCGAATTAAAAAAAGTATTACAAATTGCGCTTGATGAGGACCGTGGATTTGGTGACCTGACGTCTAAATCAATCTTCAGTGATGAAACTGCTGATGGCAGATTTATTGCAAAAGAATCTGGAATACTTTGCGGGTCGGGTGCGATACCGGCAGGATATGGTTTGATCGATCCTGAAATCAGTATCAAACTTTTCATAGAGGATGGTGAACCCATTCAGCCCGGAGATGTTATTGCCGCCGCATCAGGAGCCGTGCGGCATTTACTTACTGGTGAGCGTATCATTCTAAACCTGATGCAGCATTTGAGTGGTATTTCAACCGAAACTCAAAAAACTGTTTCCAGGCTTGATGACCCGGAAATTAAAATATGCGACACCAGAAAAACCCTTCCCGGTTTGCGGTTGCTTCAAAAATATGCCGTGCGAACCGGCGGAGGTTATAATCATCGCTTTCGGCTTGATGACGGCGTAATGATCAAAGACAATCATATTGCTGCAGCAGGAGGAATAAAAAACGCGGTTCAAAAAATCAGAAATCAGGTTGGCCCCCTTGTAAAAATCGAAGTGGAAACTGAAAATGAAAGTGAAGTCCGTGAAGCAGTGGAAGCAAAAGCGGATGTGATTATGCTTGATAACCGAACGCCGGATCAGGTAAAATCATTACGCAGCCTGATACCTGAATCAATCCTGGTTGAAGTTTCCGGAGGAATCAATCGCGGGAATATTGCACCTTACAAAAATTGCGGTGCGGATTTTATATCCTTAGGGGCACTGACTCACAGTGTAAAAGCTCTTGATATCAGTTTTGATCTCGCAGGAAATAAGGGAAAATAAACAATTTCAGAACTACTGACTTAACGTAAAAGTTCAAGCCGCGATTTTGTAGTTGCTTCAGATTTGTACCGGGTTAGTTGTGTGTTAATTATGGTCAAGCTATTTTAGGCACCTACAGACAGACAATCACAACTAACCACTAACAACAGACTACTAACAAAAACGACTTCCTGTTTTACGAAGCAATCTCTGTAACCCCTTGTTTTATTAATATGGAGTCAGGATTTCTGAAATTAATAAAATCTTCATTTTGACATACTATTTTGCTGTGTTTGAAGTTTATCAACTGGTTATGATCAGCCAAATAAATAAGATCTGATACAATGGAATTTTTAGAGATTATCGAACAGGAATCAACCGTTACACTTCCAGACCGGTATCAAGAGCTAAGTGAACATGAAATGGAAGAGCGGGTGCTGGAGATTAAACAAAAATTTGGCAGCCTGTTGTTTATGCCCGGCCATCACTACCAAAAAGATGAGGTTATACAATTTGCTGATGCCCGTGGTGATTCACTCAAGCTTGCCAGAATTTGTGCCGAACAAAAAGAAGCCCGGTACATTGTTTTCTGTGGGGTACATTTTATGGCCGAAACCGCTGATATGTTAACCGGTGATGATCAGATAGTAATTTTACCGGACATGCGTGCAGGATGCTCAATGGCTGACATGGCTGATATCGATCAAACCGAACGTGCCTGGGAAATTATGCAGGATACACTTGGCAACACGATCCTTCCACTTACTTATGTGAATTCAACAGCGGCAATAAAATCATTTGTTGGAAAAAATGGCGGAGCTACTGTTACCTCAGGTAATGCAAGGAAAATGCTGGAATGGGCATTTACCAAAAAAGAGAGAATCTTGTTTTTACCTGATCAGCACCTTGGCAGAAATACTGCCTATGATCTTGGAATACCATTGAATCAAATGGCCGTTTGGGACCCGATAGAAAATCGATTTGAATACGATGGCGATCTTAATGATGTAAAAGTAATTCTTTGGAAAGGCCACTGTTCGGTTCATGAAAAATTTAATATTCAGCATGTGAAAAACATCCGGAAAAAAGATCCGGAAATGAAGGTGATTGTCCACCCTGAATGTTTGCATGAAGTTGTGCAGGCTTCTGATCTTGCTGGTTCAACCAATTTTATTATTAAAACGATTGAAACATCGCCTGCAGGAAGCAAATGGGCCATCGGTACCGAAATGAATCTTGTAAACCGGATAATTGCAGAACATCCCGACAAAGAAATTGTCTCTCTCAATCCATTTCTCTGTCCCTGCCTTACCATGAACAGGATTGATTTGCCACACCTGTTATGGGCTCTTGAAAAACTGGAACAGGGGGAAGTGGTTAATCAAATAAAAGTACCTTCCGATATTACCCGTTATGCCGTTTTGGCTCTTAACAGAATGCTTGAGATCTCGTAAAATAGAAAATCGTTTTTATTAGTTGTCAAAATGTAAAACCGGCCAGAATTGAAAATAGCATATTGTTTTCATTTCCACCGAAACGGTCATTAAATGTATTTCTCAAGCCCAGGTTGAATCTTCCCTGAATATTTACCCGGCTTATGCCAACATTAATATCCGTTCCAATACCACCAACCAGGCCAAAATTGACAAATTCAGTTTCATCACTTAAATCAATACTCATCCGGTTTTCTTCATCCCTTGACTCACTTTTTGCGTTCACATTGAATTCAATATAAGGCCCTGCCAGAAAATATGGATTCAATGCAACAGCCGGTGCAAAATGGATCTTTGCAAGCACCGGTACTTCAATATAATCCAATTTGAATGTGAGTTCCGTTCTTTCCTCTCTCGTTTTTACCCCTTTTTGGGAATAATTGATCCCCGCTTCCAAATCAAATGGCAGAACCGGTATTGGAATATTTGCAAACATACCTGCCATAAAACCTGTACGGGGTTCTGTTTCAAAATCTGCATTTCCAAGGTTGGCAAAATTCAGGCCGCCTCTCACACCAAACTTAATTTGAGATTGAGCCTGTAATTCATATTCAAATCCCAAAACAAAAAATAAGCCAACAAGCAGAACAATGGTTTTTTTCATAAATAATTTGGATTTAAATCGAACAATTTTATGCAGACAATTACATTGATTTTATACTTGTGTCAAACAACGAAAAAAGTAATTCATTTCAAAGTTAAATTAACAGGAAGGGAATTATTATTAAAAAACTAAAAAATAATTAAACTCTATATAATTCAGCCATCCCATTCTGATAATTTCTGTTCAACTATTTATTGATGAACAAATTCCTGATTGATATCGCCTCTTTTTAGTTCGATATTTCGTCTCATGGAATTTGGAATTTATACTTTTGTTGAAAACACAGCCGATGCGGTATCAGGGCAAAAACTAAAACCTGAAATCCGGCTGCAAAATCTGCTTGAAGAAATTGAGCTTGCCGATCAGGCAGGCCTCCATATTTATGGGATTGGCGAACACCATCGCGAAGAATATATTTCATCTGCACCTTCAGTGATACTTGGTACGGCATCAGCCCGCACGAGTCGAATCCGCCTCTCAAGTGCTGTTACAGTCCTTGGTTCAGAAGATCCTGTGAGGGTTTTCCAGCAGTTTGCCACCCTGGATCTGCTCTCAAAAGGCCGGGCAGAGATAATGGTGGGGCGGGGTTCGTTTATTGAGTCTTTTCCGTTATTTGGTTTTGACCTGAACAATTATGATGAACTTTT
>JBHJOO010000367.1:0-10192 GCA_050329675.1 Balneolaceae bacterium | reverse complement strand
ATGTTTCCGCTTGCAGTAAACGCATTTGTCTCACCTTCACTATTTTGAACAAAGAGATTTCCAGCAGTAGTCTGAATTAAATGATTTCCATTCACACCCCGTAAATAAATATCACCCTTAGTTGACCTTACTCTTGTTGTTGCAGAGCCCGGTACCTGAACCACGAAATGAAAATTAACCTGATCTGATCTCCAGACTTTGGCTCCGTGCCGTCTCGGTTCAATAGTGGCTGTTATTTTATCATTATTTTGCTGAAATATGATTCTGTAATTCTCAAGGCTGCTGCTGCCCGACCACAGTGTAAATCCTCGATCAACATAAAGATCAACCTGGATAAATTCGATAGATGGATTTTCAAAAATTTCAATGTTCCCGGAAGTAGTGAGAATTGCAAGTTCCGGGTGGTTTTTTACATAAAACCTTTTGGATTCATGTGGCTGGCCGCTTACAATTTTTTTTTCAATTAAAAGAGAGGAGGCTGATTGGTTCTGAGCATATAGTGATGAGAACAGTCCGGATAATGAAATGAACACTAATAGGAATCTGAAAGCATATTTTACTGACATTCGCTTTGAAATTTATGTGCAATATTAGCTGTTAATACGAAATTTTGAGAGTATGGTTGCAGACCGCTATTATTTTTCAAAAAACTTTTGAAAGCATTCCCTATACCTGGTGCACTGCGTGTGAATTGCTGCGTTCGATGCATTACCGCTCAACCCCTGAATGTACCAATCACCTTATCCTTTACATATCACTAAATACTTCAATCAAAAATAAAATATGATCATTCAAATCCTCATTTATCAGCTCTGCTCCTCTCTCTATGTCTGCTCTCGGTACATTTGCTGCAAAGCTTTTATCTTTCAATTTCTTTTTAACAGACTTTACTTTCATGTCCTTAAATCCATTTGGCCTCATCAGTGATACGGCGTGCATAAAGCCGGAAAGTTCATCACAGGCAAACAGATATCTTTCAATTTTGGTTTCAGGCTCTTTACCGGTACGTTCGGGAGCATGAGCCTTTATGGCCTGAATCACAGTATCAGAATAATTATTTGCCGGCAATATTTTTTCAACAGCCACAGCAGGATGTTCATCGGGATATTTTTCCCAGTCAAGATCGTGAAGCAATCCGGCGTGCCACCAGTTTTCAAGCTCTTCTTCTTCCAGTTTTAAACTTCTGGCATATGCTTCCATAGCAGAAGCTACCATTTCACAGTGATGCTTCAGATTTTCATTTTCAATAAAATCGTTCAACAGTTTTTTAGATTCTTCCCGCTTCTTCATCATTTTAAATTCAGATAAGTTGAAGAATTTCAATAGCCTTTTCCCTGTTATACTCAAATGCAAGGTTTTTGTAATTAATCAAATCTACAATCGTACCAATAAAACAGAGGCCTGCTGTCAAAAAATATAAAATTCCCATACCAATGTGGCCAATAAAAAAACGATGGATTCCTGCGGCTCCAAAAAAACCAATGCATGCCAAAATAAGAACAATTACAGGGTCTTTTCGCCTGGCTCTATATAATTTTGCAAACTTGCCGGAATCCACATCATTCAAATCACTTAACAGCTTGTTAATATAAATTAATTCTTCCCCTTCAAGCTCCGGTAACAGGTCAATTATTTTTGTCATATTTATTCGATTTATTAGAAGTATTAAAATTTTTTCTGATTAAAAAAAGAATTCGCAATGTGAGAATCAGAATAGCAGCCGGGCCCATAAAATGTGCTTCAACAGATTGCTGAAATTCACCCCTGAAAAAAAAGGCAATGGAATGGCCGAGTCCTTTTCCGGGGCAAAAATCAAAACCGGCAAGGTCAATAAGACATAGCGATTGGCCGTTTTCATAGGGGCTCATAAAAGCAAGCAGAAACAATCCGCTGCAAAGCAGAAGCCATTCTAAATTCTTATGAACAAAATTTCTTAACTTCAGGAATTGTATCATTTCGGTTTTTTGTTCTTAATCAATAAACAATAACTATCAATACGGATTTACAATCAGGATGTTACCGTTTACACAAAAAAGTAAAACCTACCATTTTTTTCTCACTCTTTCTTTATTCATTTCTATATCTTTGAATATATCTGTTTTAAAAGCTCAAACAGCTGAAAATGATACCCTTCGTGCGGAACTGGAAGAAATCAGAGTGGAAGCGGCGCATTCATTTATATCTGTAGACAACGCACCAATGTCATTAACCCGGATTTCCCGTTCACAAAATGATTTATCAACACGGCCTGCAGCTACTCTGGATGAACTTACGTTTTCCCTGCCGGGTGTATTTGTAAACAACAGAGAGAATTTTGCTCTTGGTGAGCGAATGACGATCCGGGGTATGGGATGGCGTTCACAATTTGGTGTGCGTGGTGTTCAGGTACTTCTTGATGATATGCCGCTTACTGTTGCCGACGGACAAACTATTTTAAATATGGTTGATCCTGCCGTGGTCCGGCGGGTTGAACTATTGCGGGGACCGGCAGCTACCTTTTGGGGTAATTCGAGTGGTGGTGTGCTTCATTTGTCAACAAAACCGGTACCGGGCGAATCCTCTTTTAAGTACCGGGGGTTTGCAGGATCTTACAACACACTGAAGCAGGAAGTACAAATCTCCGAATCTGTTAATGATGTTCAGCTGCATATATACGGAACCTATTTTGAAACAAATGGATTCAGAGATCACAGCGCAGCAAGAATGATCAGAACCGGTGCGAGTGCACAATTTTCAGGATGGAAAAATTCACAAATCAGGCTTGCCGCACTCTATGCCGGTATGCCTAAAGCCGAAAATCCGGGTTCACTAACTGAACCGGCAGCTTCCCTGACACCCAAACAGGCAAGGGATATTTTTGTAAATACCGGTGCCGGGAAAAATTTTGACCAGGCAATGATTTCCGGATCACTGTTTCAGCAATTGGGCTCCGACATCCTGAATGTTACGATTCATGGCACATACAGATTCCTGGATAATCCTCTGCCATTCGGATTCATAAATCTTGAACGATTTGCCGGCGGTGTACGAAGCACCTACGAAATATCAACTCTCCCATTCGAGCTGCACGTGGGTACAGAATTTAAATGGCAGCTTGATGACCGTCTTGAAACGGATATTATCAATGGCAGGCCCGGCGATATCATTGATGTAAAACAAAAAGAAAATGTTTTCAATCAGGCACTGTTTACAAGAATGAATTTACCTGTTAATAATTTCACCTTTAGTGCCGGGCTTAGAGCCGACAGGCTTAATTTTTCAGCCAATGATAAACTCGGAACCACAGGTGACGGAGACAGAACGTTTACATCCCTTAATCCGGGAATTGGAATTACCTATAAAACACCCCATTTCAAATTATTTACCAATCTGAGTTCATCTTTTGAATCGCCTACTACTACGGAACTTGTTAACAGGCCGGGTGGTGGTAACGGTTTTAACCAGGATGTGGATCCTGAAAAAACATGGGGAATTGAAACTGGAATTACAGGATCGGTTTCAAAAATAGCTCTCGACTATGAACTGACTCTTTTTGGCATGACTGTTGATAATCTGCTTGTTCCCTTTCAACTTACATCCGATGGCCCCACATTCTTCAGAAACGAGGGAAAAACCAGGAATGCCGGAGTCGAGACAAGTGTGAAATTATCACCTGTTCAAAATATTAATCTATCGCTTATGTATTCCTGGCTAAATGCATCTTTTAGAACAACGGAACTCAGCGGGAATAAAATCCCCGGCGTTTCACCTCATAGAGGCGGACTTGAAATTTCCGGATTTTTTGGCGATACATTTTTGTCTGCTGATCTTGAATGGGTTGGATCCTATTTTGCCGACAGCAATAACTCGATTAAAAATGGCAGTTACCGCCTTGTTTCTTTTCGTGGAAATCACACCATTGATATCCCCGGGTCCAGCCTGAGTATTTCTCCATTTGTATCTGTTCGGAACGTGTTAAACGAAAGGTTCAACTCATCTGTAAGCATTAATGCATTTGGCGGCAGGTTTTTTGAGCCGGGAAGTGACCGTTCTTTTCAGTTTGGCCTGCAGCTTTCGCTTTGAAATAAGCTGATTTCAGGGAATAAACGTGATAATCTTCTGTTATTTTAAAATATAATGTAACAAATAGCCAGTCTGGTTACTCCTGTAATAAAGATTAGCAGTTATTTAAAACAGGAAATGCCATGGTCAAGAATATTACTTTTCTTCTTCTGATGGTTGGTGCCTATTCTCTCTGGACCAGCTCACCGATTGTGCACGGGCCGGGTGTGATAGCTTCTGAACCACCTCTTATTGAACATAACCTTTGGAAAGATACTTTCACTCATAAAAATTATACTATATCTCCAATTCGGAGAATAGAAAGCAGTGCTCGTATTTTATCTCAAAAACGTTTTTTCTTTGATAATAAATCGGATATATCACCCTACGATTTTGTAATTGGCTGGGGCCCGATGTCAGATGAAAGAAATCTCAACGAAATTCGTGTTCATCAAAAAAACCGGACATTTGAAATTGAAATGCTGAAGCCGGCACTTCCGGCGTCCGAAATGAAAAATCATGTAGCACTTTTGCATGCCGTTCCTGCAAATCAGTTTATAGCCGATGATTTAAAACGGGCAAGAGTCGGCCATATCATTCACATAAAAGGTTATATCGTGGATATTAAGCAATCCCAGGGCTGGATGTGGAAATCATCTTATGATGAAAAAGAGTTCGGCAGAGGCGCAGAAGTGATCTGGATTGAGGAATTGTCTCTCCGGTAAAAAAATAAGTTCGTTTTTATTTACTAATTGATAAAAACAGATAAACAAGTTATTTTATCCAAGTAGTAACGTTCTACTTTAGAAATTATTACTTACTCTAACTTAAAACGGCAACTTATTTTTTGGATTTGATTTATGGAAGAAACTCGTGAGGTCGGAACAGTCAAATGGTTCCATAATGGAAAAGGATACGGTTTTATCACAAGAGATGGTGGTGAAGACGTTTTTGTACACTATTCTGAAATTCAGTCAGATGGCTTTAAAAAACTAACTGAAGGTCAGCAAGTTGAATTTACAGTTGCCGAGGGAGATAAAGGGCTCCAGGCAAGAGAAGTTATTGCACTTCAATAATTATTAATAGCACTCTCAATCAATATGTGGGTGCTCGTTATATTTCTCTACATTTGATTAAATCAATTGCTATTGATCTGCTATCGGTGCTTCTCGTAGGCAGTGCCGTGCTTTCAGAGAATTATTATCTTGAAATCACTCTCTATTTATATACGGGCCTGATGGTTGTAGCACGTTCATTTACACTTTTCAGTAGTATTCTTAATCGAATCACCAATAAAAGCAAAGATAATACACCTGACTGGTTCTTTCATCTGGTTTATTTTGCCAATACTGCCTTTTTGCTGTATGGCGGATGGTGGGTAACCGCGACCGGGTGGGGATTTATCTGGATTTCTTCTGCTGTTTCAATAAAAAATTTATAAATTTTATTAACTAATAAAATAAGTGGGTTAAACTTTTTGTATGTTCTTCACCGATGAAAATACATTTAAAGTCGAAAATATCACCCCTGTTTCTATTCCTTCTTATTTTTCTGGCATGGCAGGATACTATTATTGCGCAGGAGAGCACAACAAAAGAGACCGTAAATTCAGATAGCCGTGACATTAAAAGCAACCATGAACTGCAGTTTGGCATAAGAGCGTTTTATGCACCTGCTACCTTTACATTTATTGGTAAAATAGAGAGTTCAGATTTTATAGGATTGGCCATTCAAGCCTGGCATTCAAAATTTAATTATGGCAAATTCGAACTTGATTTTGGCAGTGAAATACTCGTGGCAACTCGTATTAAATTTCCAGAAAATGGCATTGACGGGCCTAAAAACAGTAAATTTGGAATTGGCCTGATTCCGGCAGTAGTTCAGGTTCCGGTTGTAAATAATTTTTTCTTAAGCGGATCAGGTGGAATAATCATATTTCCTGATGAATTTCCATCCAGATTTGGAACAAGATTAAATTTTGTCTTCGATTTTGGTATCGGATATGAGTTTAATCTTTCTCCGGAAAATAAAATCCAGTTTGGATACCAGGCACAGCACATCTCAAATGGAGGTACCGGACAAATTAATCCGGGTATCGATCTTCACATGCTTTATATTGGATTCAGGTTTTAGCCAACACCTGGACAGTTTATAGTCTTTTCGCAAATACAATGAATGATATGAGAATCGTTACTGTTTTGTCTTATGTTATTCAACCATGTATATTATGGAATTAAAATTTGCCTCTGTTATTTTATTAGTAACCGTTCTTCTGAGCTGTTCTTCCCGTGGTCAGTCACCGGAAAAAACACCTGATGAACACAAACATTTCCTCTCATCAATAACATACGAATCTGCCATGAAAGACATTTCGAATACTGAAAAAGTAAAAAAAACAGAAGAAGAATGGAAAGAAATACTATCACCAGCTCAATATAAGATTTTGAGAAAAGCCGGTACTGAGATGCCATTTATTAATGAATACAACAGTTTGTATGAAGATGGTATTTATGTCTGCGGAGCATGTGGCAATCCGTTATTTCATTCAGATACTAAATTTAAAAGCGGTACCGGGTGGCCAAGTTTTTGGAAGCCGTTAGATGAACAAGCTGTGGGTGAAAAAGCAGATAACAGTTATTTTATGACAAGAACAGAAATTGTTTGCAATCGGTGCGATTCTCATCTTGGACATGTATTTGACGACGGCCCGGAACCAACAGGATTACGCTATTGTATGAATTCAGCAGCTATGAAGTTTATTCCTAAAAATGATGAAACTATTGAATAGATCTACCGTAGAATGGTTTTGAAATGTCTTAGAGGTTAATTGGTGTTTAACTAATTCTAACTAACTGGTTATGTATGATGCTTTAAATCGGCAAAGCAAAAAGTCTCAATCACTTCATATTGCAGAATTTGACCCCCGGATCAAATCATATATTTTATGGGGTGGTTCACTGATCCTGATGTTTACAGTTGCCGGGATTATTCTTATTCCATTCTGGCTAATTATTGGCAAAAGTTATATAAACAAATACTTTGATAGTCTCTTTTGTGAATTAACAACCCGTGCATTACATTTCAAAAAAGGCGTTTGGTTTCAAACAGAGAGAACAATTCCTCTGGATAAAATACAGGATTTAACCTTTAAGGAAGGGCCGATAGCCCGTTATTTTGGACTGAGTACTCTCTATGTTGAGACAGCAGGCCAAAGTGCTCAATCTGCGGCTGATTTGTCCCTGACCGGTATTGTCGGCGCAAGAAATTTCAGGGAACGGGTCTTGGACCAGAGAGATATTGTAACAGACAATCAAACTAACCGTATCACTGAGCCGGAAAGTACCGATCAACATATACTTCTTCCAATTCTTACAGATATACAGAAGACCCTCAAAAGTATTGATAAGAAAATAAAAAGTTGAGCGAATACCTTCATCTGATTTCTGCACTCTTCCAATTTTCACTTCTCAGTTTCCGTTTTCTCCCCCACAAATTCTATCGGGATTTCGCTCCACTCATCACTACGATCGGTGCACTTCGCTCAACTCTTGCTAAGCCCGAACCTATTAAAGTGACACAACATTAATTTAAAATCGTTTTCTTTGCAATTTTCTTATTATAGAACATAAACAAAATCATCATCATGGCCCATTGCCCGATCACCGTGGCAACCGAAAACGGACTCAGAGGATTGTACCAGGTATCGGGAGCATATACGGAGGCGCTTAAATACATCCACCAAACCAGAAGAGTGACAACTTCAACTGGAATTACATATTTCAGGATTACACTCCACCACGCACCCAGTGTTACCCGTCTTTGGTCCGTATTCACCAGCTCCTGCCGAAATTTATCCGGCCCAAAGCGAATCACTGCAAAAGATATGAATGCCCCGGACACCATCAGCCCGACTCCCCATACAAAATCCTGATTGGCAAAAATATCCAGCGAAATGGCCGAGGGCAGGCCAAACAGTAAGCCGGCCGAGCAAACACCGATCGTGGCTTTTTTCCTGGTAATTCCCATATCCACAAATACTTTTGTAGCCAATTCAATCATCGATATAAGCGAGCTGAATGACGCAAACGTAAGCCCCAGAAAAAAGAGAACGGCAAAAAGCTTTCCTCCTCCCATCTCCTGAAACAGCTGAGGCATCCACATAAATGTCAATCCGGTAGAGGCCGGGCCAGAAGTCTGCATCACCTGAAGTACTTCGCCATTACTCATCTGATGGCTAAGTGTACCGAAAACCGTGGAAAAAATGATAACGGCTGCAACCAGTGAAACAAGATTATTACCGATTCCCGTTTGAAATGCACTGATCGTTACATCATCACGGGATCGCATGTAGGCGCCGTATGTCAGGATCAATCCCCAGGCCGCTCCTGTATCCCAGGCATTTTGGGTGAGGGCTTCAAGCCATAATCCCGGATTCTTCAGCGTTGCCCAATCCGGCGTGAACAAATAGGTAATCCCCGCACCGCTTCCAGGCAGGGATAGCGCCTTGATTAATGAAATCACCAATACTAAAAACAGGGCCGGTATTAAGATGACATTCAGCCGTTCAATACTTTTTACCCCCTTCAAAATCACAAGACCGCCAAAAAAGATCATTATGGCATGAAAAACAGATGGGAGTACCGAGCCTTGAAACCCGGTCCAGACAGCATCAGCTTGTTCATACCCTTCTGGCAGAGTATAAAAGATGGATTCAAGAAGATAGTAGAGACACCAGCCGGCTACAACACTGTAATAAAACATAATGGCCGTGGCTACAAACCCCACAAACGTACCCATCCATGCAAACTTTTCTCCAATCATCTTTATAAAAGAGCCAACCACGCCTTTGCGTCCATGCCTGCCGATTCCATATTCCGCAATTATTAAAGGAATCGACCAAAGAAATAGAAAAGTAACCCAGGCAATGAGAAAAGCTCCTGCCCCGTCATCTCCTCCGTTCTGAGCGGCTATGCGTGGAAAGCGCCAGATATTGCCGGTACCAACGGCGATTCCAAGCACGCTTAAAATAAGCCCCCATTTAGTTGTAAAACGCTCAGGTTTAGTGGCAGGCTGATTGTGTTGAGCCATATAAAATCAAGGTTCTAATTTTAATATTGCATGATGATTTATGATCCGGCAATTTAGAATTGATTTGGCAAAAGTCAAATTTAATGAGTAAGTATAGGTCTGCTGGCGGACATAATGAAATATTATGCTGGTTATTAAATTCATTGCCAACAGCTTTCACATTTACCGACTTGGTGTGGGATAAAACCGGGATCTAAACAATCGATATACTTACCTGCATCACAAATCAGAACCTGCTAAGTTACCAGCAGAACCTCTTTTAATTTCTGACAAAAAAATTGATAAAACTTTTTTCCGACTTTCTGTATGCTGGCATCAACAATCCTGCAATAAAAAATATAATTCCCGCTAACAAAATTATCTGGTATTGATTCTGGAAATCGGCAAATTCCTGAGATGAAAATTCACCTTTTTCAAGTTCATCAAGTTTTGCAAAGAAAGGCTCGATCGTATCCGTTGCCGAATTAATTTCATAATAATTTCCCCCGCTTTGTCTGGCGATTTCTTGCATGGTGCCTGTTTCTAACCTTGTATTAACGAGATTTCCATTCGAATCTCTGACATAACCAATCAGATTACTTGTACCACTTTCGTAGATAGGGATTGGCCCACCCTCACGGGTCCCGATACCAACCGTAAATACCATAACACCCTTGTTAATCAGCCTTCGTAAATCTTCATTGTATGACGGGCCATGGTTCTCGCCATCCGCAATAAACAAAAGTACATTGGCAGCATCATTCCCTGCTTGATTTTCGAGCGATTCAAATGCCTCCGCTGCTTTTTCAAAAGCCGCTTGAAAATTTGTGGTGCCAGAAGGCATTTGATTTGTTTCAGCAATATCTAAAAACATCCTTAAAGCAGAATAATCCATTGTCATAGGGCTTTGAATAAATGCATCACCGGTAAAAACCAGGAGCCCTACCCTGTCACCCCGCAGACGCTCAATAAGCCTTGTAATCTCAAATTTAGCTTTAGATAACCTGCTTGGACGCACGTCTTCAGCATTCATACTTTGCGACAAATCAAGGGCAACCAGCAGATTTACTCCCTGCCTTTGAAC
>JBHJOO010000313.1:0-2113 GCA_050329675.1 Balneolaceae bacterium | reverse complement strand
GATGGCCTTGGCCTAACCAAAACGGGGAACCTGCAACGCAAACCCATTTCCGAGCTGATGCCGATTTGCATCTGGCCGGAAAATTATCTGGAAGCCGTAAAACAGTATAACAAGGTGGTGAACGAGCACGACATCTGGTTGCTTCACACCGCCCGTATTCTGCTGGAGGTTGCCGGCCTGCTCCGCAAATATAAAGGTGAACTGAAGGCGGTAAAAAAGCAGGCCGGCCTGTCACTCGGTTCCCGATCAGGGGAGCTCTATCGACACCTTTTTATCGTCTATTTCAGAAAAATGAATATCTCTTATCTGACTAATAACATGCACGATTTTCCCAACGTGCAGGAGAATATACCCTTTGCGATTTACCGTCTGCAACAGTTGTCGGATAACTGGGTTTCGATTCAAGAACTCCCGTTGAAGATATTACTTCCCCTCGCTTATGATGATGTAGCCTTCCGCACTCATCTATATTCTAAACCGGAATGGATTGTTTATACCCTGATATTAAAACCCTTAGAATTGTTTGGCTTGATAGAAACCAGAAAAACAGGGGATGACCCGGACTGGGTATACAGACCGGATCAATGCCGCAAGACTCCGCTGTTCGATAAATTTATTTCTTTCCGGTTTTGATCAGCCTCCGATCAGTTTAACTCTATAAGGCCCAAGGGGATGTTTTCTGAATATGAAATTAAGATCACATGAGCAAAACAACAATGACACCCGCCCAAAAAGGAATCCATTTGGTCGGGGATCTATAAACATTCTGTCACCTGATCTTTATTATCACAAACCTCATCATCCCCGTTTCTCTTTATGCCGCCAATATCCAAAAAAGAAAACAGCAAGGGCGATAAAAAATACCGGCAGTATCACAAAATCTATATAAGCCGTGTAAGCCGCGAGCCCGGCAAAAGCAAATCCCCAGACCAGCAGGGGAGTAAAACAGCAGATTCCGGCTATAAGCGCTGTCCAGAAACCGGCTTTTGTAAATTTATTATATCTGATAAAATCAAATTTTGACATCGTTATTCATTACTTCTGTTTTCTGTTTTCTGACTTCTGTATCCTCCAATCACACCCCACAGCAGCTCAGTTTCTTAACGTCCTTGTCAAACGTAAGGGCTGCCAGTTTGATTCCTTCCGCCATTGTGAGATACGGATGAAATTCGGATTTAAGAGATTGAATCGTCACACCATGGCGGATTGCAAGTGCCAGCTCCATCAGCAACTCCGAGCCTTCAGGAGCCAGTATCCGGGCACCTATCAGCCGGTCATTGTCTCTGTTGCGGATCAGCTCAATATATCCGCGGGTATCACGTGCAGCTATAGAGCGAGGGACATGCTCCATCGAAAGTCTGGCAATTTCATAATTGATTCCGGCTTCTTTGGCTTCCCGTTCATCCATACCGACTCCCGCTACCTGCGGATCCGTAAAAATGACCCATGGCAGCACCGAAAAATCGGCTTTCGTCTTGCTTTTACGCATGGCATTAGTGGCAGCAAGATTGCCTTCGTAAGCGGCTGTGTAGACGTACTGCCTGTCACCAACCACATCACCTGCGGCAAAAATATGATCCGCGGAGGTACGCATGGTTTCATCAACCGGCAAATAACCGCGGCCGGTTGTTTTCAGCCCTATATTTTCAAGACCGAGATTTTCTGTATTGCCGACACGTCCTGTGGCAACAAGAATGTGAGTGGTACTGATTTGTTTTTCTTTTCCACCGGATGTGAATAGGATCACCTTTTCCCTGCCGTTGTTCTTAGCCGTTACCTTTTTAATTTGAGTACCGGTCAATATGGTGATCCCTTCTTTTTCAAGATATCCGGTTATACCCGAGGTAAGTTCTTTGGATTGATCGCTCAGCACTTGGGAAGAACGTTGCAGGACGGTGACATTGCTTCCCAGCCGGCTGAAAAGTTGTGCATTTTCCAGGGCAATATATCCGCCGCCAATTACAACCAGTTCCGCGGGGAGTTCCTCCAGCTCATACGCCGATTCATTGGTCAGGTATCCGGCTTCTTTCAGGCCTACAATCTCCGGAATAAATGGGGAAGCACCGGTGGCAACCAGGATGTTTTCTCCGTAATAGATGGAACCGTCAACTTC
>JBHJOO010000177.1:0-4167 GCA_050329675.1 Balneolaceae bacterium | reverse complement strand
TTTACTTTATTGATGATTCTTGCTGCAGGATGCCGCAGTGATCAGGAAGATCTTCGCAGCGATTCTGAAATGTATGCCGAAGCAGTTTCATCTTTTTATCTGAGTCTTGGGGCTATTGAGACAGATCAGGCACTTTTTGCATTTAATAAAATGAATGAGGTTGCAAATTTGTATCCCGGTGAACCGGCTGCCTGGGCGAACCTGGGGGTTTATGCCATGCGGCAGGGAAATTTTGAATTGGCAGCCGACCGGCTGGGACAGGCACGTAAACTGGCTCCTGAAAACGCCGATATCTTATTTCTTTTGGCTCTGCTCGAAAACAACAGGGGCAACCTGGAGGAGTCCATCAGCCTGCTGCGCGAGGCTTCTCAGGCAGATCCGGATAACAATAGAATCCGCTACTTGCTATCCAAACAACTTGAACGACAGGATGATGTTGCACATGCAGACGAAATTCAACAAATTTTGGAAGGTATGTTGTCTTCTGATCCTGAAAATCAGGTTTTGATATTGGAACTGATCAGAATATCAACTAAAACAGGAAATTCAGAAGACATTCATAAATATACCGGCCTGCTTTCAGATCATACGACTGGCTGGACAAGCGGTGCCCGGGAACAGTATGGGATCGTATTAGAAACACTTGAAGATCGTGATTTTAGCGGCCTGGCAATTGAACTTGCCCTGTTGCGCAATGAATTAAACACGATCTCTGAATTTCGGGCTGATGTAAACAAACTTGAACTCCCACCCAATCAGGTAGGATTTCTTATAACTGAATTTTTAACTCTTCCTCAGCCTCAAATGAGAGCTGCAATTCCTGATACAGCAATGACCTTTTCGATTGAACGTCCGGAGAAATTCGATGTTCAAACTATACAAATGATCAAATCTGTTACTCTGCTTGAAGATGTTCCTCCATTGCTGGTGACGATTGAAGATGGTATCGTAAACGTAGATAATGAAGCAGAATTGCCTTTTCCCGGCCGCGCAAATGACCGGAAGTATGCAGAGTCATTTACAGAAATTGATTTTAACTATAATTTCAGGAATGATCTTGCATTTGCCGGAAGCCGCGGGTTCAGGCTTTACAGACAGGATGATAATTTTACCTTTACCGATGTCACAAACGATATCGGGCTTTCTGATGATGTGATAAACAGGCCATATCAGAAAATTTGGGCAGCAGATATTGATTTGGATGGCGATCTCGATCTGATATTATCCCCTGAAAGCGGTGAACCGGTAGTGCTGAGAAATAACGGCGACAATTCTTTTACAGAGATTAAACTTTTCAGTGGTGTACATTCACCGGTCGAGTTTCACTGGGCAGATCTTGACAGTGACGGGGTACCTGATGCCGTTTTTTTGGATACCGAAGGTGAAATTCACTTTTTTGAAAATTTACGCTCAGGTAACAAAGAGAAAATTGAAAATCTCCCGATTTCAGATGATATTGCTGCAATTGCTTATGGAGATATCACTGCTGATTCATATTTTGATTTGATCGTGCTGAGAACGAATGGTTCAGTTCACAGAGTTTATTCGAGGCCCTATTTTACCGGCTGGCGCTCAGAACTTGTTTTTGAGGAAGCGATTCATGATCCAAACTTATTTCCGCAAGAATCTTATCTGTATATTCAGGATATGGATAATAATGGCAGGCTCGATATCATTATATCAACAGACAGTGAAACTGTTATTCTTCTCGGAGATGACAACGGAGATTTTAAAAAACTCCCGGTTGAATTGCCGGGATTGGTTACTTCTGTTGTGGATATTGACGGTAATGAAAGGCTTGATCTAATTGGAATAGACCTGGAAATGCAACCATTCCAGCTCCTGAATTCCGGAACCATGAATTACAATGCCCGGTCGATTCGTGCAAGAGCCTCAGGAACTGAAGGAGACAGGCGCATTAACTCGTTTGGCATCGGTGGCGAGATGGAGGTGCGATCCGGCCTTCTTTATCAAAAGCAACCGATTCGATCATCTATTGTGCATTTTGGACTGGGCCATCATGAGGAAACAGAAATGCTAAGGATCATCTGGCCTAATGGATCAGTTCAGGCTGAATTTGCAGAACTGGGAATTGGATCCACCATTTTTAATGAACAAATTTTAAAAGGATCGTGTCCGTGGTTATTTGCTCATAATGGAAAAGAGCACGTGTTTGTGACTGATTTACTCTGGCGGTCACCTCTCGGGCTGCGGATCAATGCCCAGGAGACAGCCGGTGTAATTCAAACAGAAGACAGAATCCGGATTCCCGGTGAAATGATGGTTCCCGTAAACGGAGTTTATGATTTACGAATTACTGCAGAACTGTGGGAGACTCACTTCTTCGATAGGATAGAAGTTGTAGCTGTAGATCATCCTGAGGATACAGAACTTTATATAGACGAACGGTTTGCATTCCCTCCACCCGATCTCAGTTTTCGTTTAACAGATAAACCACAGCCCGTTGAACGTGTACTTGATGGGCAGGGAAGAGATGTAACTGACGTAATCAGGGAAATTGATCAGAATTATCTTCACACATTTGATAAAACACAATACCAGGGTGTGGTAGAAGAACACTCAATCGAAATCGGGATAGGAGACAAGGCACCGGCTGAAGGACCCTTATGGCTGCTCGCACATGGCTGGGTTAGGCCAACGGATAGTTCCATTAATCTTGCTTTGAGCCAAGGAAGAGATAATCCGGTGCCAAAGGGTATCCGGGTGGATGTTTCCGGTGAAAATGGGGAATGGGAAACCGTTTATCCCGATTTGGGATTCCCGGCAGGTAAAACCAAGACGGTGATGATTGATCTGGAAGGAGTTTTTCTCAATAATTCTGACCGGAGAATCAGATTAACGACCACTACTGAAACATATTGGGATGCGATTCAATGGGCAGCAGGAAGGCCCGATGCAGAATTCAGGGAAACAGATTTAGATCCGGTTAAAATGGATCTTGTTTACCGTGGATATTCTGAATGGATCAAGGAGGATGAATTTTCACCCGAATTGCCTGATTATAACGTTATAACAAGTACAACTCCCCGATGGCAGGATCTGATCGGATACTACACCCGCTTCGGAGATGTTAAAGAACTACTAAAAAAAACAGATGACCGTTATGTGATTATGAATGCAGGTGATGAGCTCCAGCTTGAATATGAAGCACTGAAACCTCCTGAAGATGGTTTTACCAGAAGTTTTGTCATGATTGCTGACGGGTGGGTGAAAGATGGTGATTATAATACTGAATTTTCAAAAACGGTTCTTCCACTTCCGTCACACTCACGGCCTGACTATGATGTTAATTATGAACGATTACAGGATGATCCGGTTTATCAGATGCATAAGCAGGATTGGGTTGATTATCACACCCGCTTCATCACACCGGAGTTATTTCGAACAGCATTAATTTTTGAATAATGAATATTGAAAAAATCAAAAAAATTATTGTTTTAATCTTTTTTGTAGCTTTGCTCGTAACGCCATTAGCTTTGAAACAGCTGAATATTTGGCAAGACAGTGGTGAAGTTGAATTCGATAAAGTAACTGCACTCGAACGGTACGGTTTTTACCTTGAAGAAGTATCAAATGAAATTAATATTAAGTTCAAACACCAGCATCCGATACTGGATGAAAGGCTGGAACATATCTTGCCACAGGTCGCCTCGATTGGTGCATCCGTATCTGTCGTGGATGTAAATAACGATGGATTGCAGGATATTTATCTTACCAACAGCCGGTACGGGACTAAAAATGCATTATACAAGAATCAGGGTGATGGTACATTTTTGGATGTTGCAGATGAGCTTGGTATAGCTGATGTTAACATAGAAGGTACCGGCGTTTCGATGGGTGCTGTTTGGGGCGACTATAACAATAACGGTTATGAGGATCTCTTTCTCTATAAATGGGGAAAACCTGAGCTCTTCAGAAATGATGGTGAAAATGGTTTTACAAGGGTAACAGATGAAGCCGGGCTGCCGGATTGGATGAATGCAAACACGGCTGTGTGGTTTGATTATAATGGAGACGGATATCTGGATCTCTTTATTGGCGGATACTATGACGAAAATATTAATCTTTGGGAACTCGAAACAACACGCATAATGCCAGATAGCTATGAGTATGCTACGAATGGCGGGCGAAATTATCTGTTTAAAA
>JBHJOO010000026.1:0-9852 GCA_050329675.1 Balneolaceae bacterium | reverse complement strand
GTTTAAATCAATATTACCCTCTACTTCAACTGAAACTTCTTTTACATCGATTCCAAGGGCAACAGCGTGTGCTTTGATCACAATTTCCTGGCAGGCAGCAAGCGCACCGAGCACATACTCTACAGGATTTGGCCCGGCATCGGTTCCGCCCAGCCCTTCGGGTTCATCGGATTTGAAGTTGAAATTTCGAACCTGAATATCGGTTAAAAAACCGAGTTCAAGTTTAGATGTTGCATTGAAAGCAATCTTTGCATAATCAGGATTTTCACTGATTTTTTTTACTACTTGTGATATAGCCAGGCCAAGTTCCTGGTCTGTTCGTTTTGTTTCTATGGTTGTAGTGCTCATGGTTGTGTTTGGTTTTTGGTTTGGTTGAGTATAGATTTTTGGAGACGTTGGAATCCCCGGACACCCCCCTGCAATCTGCAAACAAGGCTGTGCCTTTTTGCGGCTAGCTGTCCCCTCTCGAGAGGGGACAGCTTTATTCAAAAAGCCGAAGGCGATTTTGAAAAGCAGGGGTGTGTTCGTTGTATTCACGTAAGTTTATTCGATCTAAAAAAGTCATTACACCTTCGTTTTTTCTGTAATCCTGTCAAATGCCAGCTGAAAATCAGCTTTGATGTCACCAATATGTTCAATACCAACGGAAACACGGATTAGTTCAGGAGTTACGCCGCCTGACGCCTGTTCTTTTTCGGTTAGCTGCTGATGTGTAGTAGACGCCGGATGAATGACCAGGGTTTTGGCATCACCTACATTGGCAAGATGGCTGGCCAGTTCCACACTTTCAATAAATTTGCGTGCAGGTTCGTATCCGCCTTTTACGCCGAATGTAAGTACAGCGCCGAATCGATCTTTATTTAAATATTTTTTGGCTGTTTCGTAATACGGATGATCGGGAAGTCCGGTATAATTAACCCAGGAGACAGCCTCATTTTCTTTTAACCATTTGGCAAGAGACAGTGTATTTTGGCAATGGCGCTCTGTCCGCAGTGAAAGTGTTTCAAGCCCCTGAAGGAGCAGAAAACTGTTAAATGGAGATAGGGCAGGCCCAAAATCGCGCAAACCTTCAACACGTGCACGAATGGCAAATGCAATATTGCCGAATGGCCCGTGTTCACCAAATACTTCCCAGAAATTAAGCCCGTGATAGCCAGGAGAGGGTTCTGTAAATAGTGGAAATTTACCATTTCCCCAGTTGAAATTACCGGCGTCTACAATAACGCCTCCAATACTGGTGCCATGCCCGCCTATCCATTTTGTCGCAGACTGAACTACAACATGAGCGCCGTGATCAATCGGGCGCGCAATTGCACCGGCTGCACCGAAGGTGTTGTCCACAATCAATGGAATACCATTTTTGTGAGCCAGTTTGGCAAGTTTGTCAAAATCCGGAACGTTGCCGCGGGGATTACCAATCGATTCAACATAGAGTGCTTTTGTATTTTCTTTAATCTCTTTTTCATATGCATCAATTGTATCCTCTTTAGTAAATGAAACGTTAATGCCCAGCCTTGGCAACGAGACTTTAAATTGATTATACGTACCGCCGTAAAGCAATGGTGTAGAAACGATGTGATCACCGGCTTGAGCCAGTGTTGCGATAGCAAGAAATTGTGCCGCCTGTCCTGAAGCTGTAGCCACAGCAGCAGCCCCGCCCTCAAGAGCTGCGATTCGTTTTTCGAATACATCGGTTGTTGGATTCATAATTCGTGTGTAGATATTGCCAAATTCTTTAAGGGCGAAAAGTGTGGCCGCATGTTCGGTATCTTCAAACTGGTAGGATGTGGTTTGATAAATTGGGACAGCACGGGATCCGGTTGTCGGGTCGGGCTCCTGACCTGCGTGAAGCTGAAGTGTGTCGAAGTGGTAGTTACGTGGTTGTCCGTTCGTGCTCATAAGTAATGTATTTTATGTTTTCAGAGTGATGGAATGTATAAATCCCGTTTTATTTTTTTCAGTTTAAGCGTTTATTTTAGGGCGAATCAGAAACTGGTGGTCCACCTTCATACACCGGTTCTGGATGAGTTTCTTGCCCGCCTTTTCAATTTTTTCTTTCTGTTCGGGATGTTCACCGGTACCGAGTTGAAGCCAGATTACTTTTGGCTCGATTTCCAGGGCCTGATCAACGACCTCCGGTATAGAATCAGGCCTTACAAACACATCCACAACATCTACATCTTCAGGGATTGATTTCAGATCAGGCCAGGCTTTTTCACCCAGAATTTCATCAGCCCCGGGATTAACAGGAATTATTTTATAACCGGCATTCTGCAGATACCGGCCTACATAATGGCTGTCTTTATGTTGATTGCGTGAAATTCCGACAATAGCAATTGTCCGGATTTCCTCCAGCAGTTTTTCAATTTCATCGGTTTCATCCGAGAGCTCTTTGGTTGCTCTCATCTTCCGATCGTACCAGTCATTAAAAGTTGATCTCATTTTTTATATTTTTAGGGACATCTTCAAATTCCTTATAATAAGTTATCTTCATAAAAAAACCTCTTCAGAGATTCTTCCTGCCGGATGAGTGAAAGAGTTCAGAAGAGGTTTATGTAAGGTGACCTCGTTCTCTCATCTTTCCCCAAAACAAACCGGGGCAGGATGTGGCACCTGTCTCCCGACAAATTTTTCGTACGAAAAAATTTGTCGGGACGGTTGCCAAGGCTTCACAGGGCCTGATCCCTCCGCCTTTCTCTATAAGAGTTCAAAATTTTAAAAGAACATTTCTGAAAACCATAAACGAAAAAAGCCCTGCGAATGAACGGAGGGCTTTTATAGTAAAAAAAAAATCGTGAACCCGCCGTTTTATGTATGCAAACACATACAACACATCATATTCATGATGTAACAACAGCAGATATGTACGATTTCGGTTTTCATAGCACTGTAATGATAGCGGTTTTTAGGATAAGAATAAAATCAAATTTTTATCAGTTTCAAAACCGGCAGAAATAACTCTGCGGCACACCGCGCCGAACACTGCGCGACAGTGGGGTTTCTTTCTTCTGTGCACTTCGAAAAGGTACGGAATTGTAAATAAGGCAGTTCTTATGAACATGAATTTCAGTCAATGAATAGTTTTTCCCGGTTTTGAACCGCAGAGTGGCACAGAGTTCTCCGCAGAGTTACACGGAGATTTGGGCAATAGATTGGAAAATTATGAGCCGGTTTTCCGGGCTTTCCAGGAGGAGAACAAGAGCAGGGCAAGGCCGGTGATCCAAAGCTGAAAAATTTTACTTTTGCTTTGATTCATTTGATGATTCCAGCCCTGAACTATTTTCCAGATTACAATTTCCGGAAGATCTGTCTTGTTTAACGCTATGAAATACTCGTTGTGAATAGTAAAATCAACGTATGCGTTGCTTGCAACAGGTAAATGATAACTGTACAGGTAATCCCCGTTTTGAAAATCATACACATCTATAAACCTGGGAAGCCATTCCTCATTTGGTTTCTTGCGCTTTCGAACCAGTACATGGAATGTATCATCTTGTCTGGAGTTTGGCATTTACTAGATATTGATGCACAAATTGCTATAAAAAGCCGGGCTTTTGCAATCGTCCCGGTTTGGAATATTCATTCCATGATTAGGAACTGTTGAACTATAGAACTGGAGAATCGTTGAACTGTGTTTAAAAGCAGCTACACACAACAAACAACACACTACCTACCCCGACAAAGTCATACACCTGCTCCTGGTCAAATTTCTCGCTGTCGGGATTTCACTTCGTGAGAATCTCCGTCAATTGACGGATCGGAGCGCTCCGCTCAACTGCCCACTGATTTATTTGTTCAATTTTCGGTTATTGAATAAGATCAATTTTCTTTATTTTTTCGCAGTAATTTAAAAACTAAAGTAAAAGGCGAGTGATACAAAGAATTCAAACTGTTTATCTTATTTTAGCCGGCCTGTTTAACCTGGTTACGTTTTTCACACCTATTTACAGCAGAGCCGTGGCTGACCCCTCTGCCTGGATTGGAAAAGGCTTGGCCATATCAATGACTGTGGCTATGTTTATCAGTTTTATTTCAATTTTTTTATATAACAACCGGATGATTCAGATCCGGTGGGTAAAAATTGCCGTTATTTGTCAAATTATATCTATGGGTTTTGCAGCAGGTGTTTTATTTTCTCTTGGTGGATTCGGGCGTTTTATGATAAATGAAACCATAAGCATGCTGCTTCCGCTTTTTGCACTTCTTGCACTGTGGCAGGCTGGTAAAGATATCAAAAAAGATCAGGAGCTTGTAGAATCTATGAACCGTATCCGGTAGCTGTTTTGCATAACGCATCAAATAGCGAATATCCGGCTTTAAAAGTAGCTCTCTTTTTGATTGCCGGCCTTCTCACATTTGGTTTTGCCCCGATCATTGTCAGATTCGCAACGGATATAGAACCATTGGCACTGGCTGCCTTAAGAACAAGCTTTGCCGTATTCATTTTACTCCCATTTTGGTTTCAAAGAAGAACACCGATCAAAAGCCTGAAAAAACACGGGTTGCATGCAGGGCTTATAGTGGGTGCCGGATTTGCACTCGGCTTGCATTTTACTTTCTGGATTGCTTCACTGCATTATACATCCGTAGCATCTGCGTCAGTTCTTGTTACTATTCACCCGGTTATGCTGATTGTGGCAGAAAGCCTCATATTCAGAGCTAAATTCCGTCCATTAGTCTGGATAGGTGTTTTTGTGGCATTCGGAGGTTCAGTAATGTTAGGCATTGCCGATGATGTAAATATGGATCTCTTTCCGGATGCGCTTTTTGGTAATGCGCTGGCTTTTACAGCTGCTGTAATTTTTGTTATCTACTTTTTACTTGGAAGAAGAATCAGACAGCATGCCGAATGGATCGATTATGTATTTCATGTATACCTTCATGCAGCTATTATTTGTTCGGTTATGACAATAATATGGGTTGGCGGTTGGCCCTATATCAGTTTTACAGGAGTACTTGCAGGAATAGCCCTTGCTGTCGGCCCCACAATTATTGGCCACGGATCTATGAATTATGCGGTTAAATATGTATCACCCACACTGCTTTCCACCCTTGTTCTTTCCGAGGCAGTTATTGCGGCTGTTGCAGCCTACTTCATTTTTAATGAAATGCCCTCCATTTTATCAATAACAGCAATGGTTATCATTATTGCAGGAGTGATAATGACGTGGACAAGGCGTTTCAGGTGAGGCTGTTGTTGTTTTAATGAAGATATAGTAGTAGGCAGTGGGTAGTGGGTAGTAGGTAGTATATAGTTTCCACATGTAGGTGCCTGAAATAGGTTGACATAAATTTTCATTTATAAACCTAATATTTATGTCTAAAAATTATAACTGACAGATACCGTAACATTCCGGGAAAGCCCGTCAAGCGAGCTGGCGTGTTCTCTGTATTGGGCATTGAATAGGTTGTCGGCAATGAGCCGTACATCTACCTGTTGAATTCCCTGCCACGCAGTAATCATCTGAACATTGATAAAACCATCGGTGCCATGTTCTGAAACCCGGTTATCAATGATCTCTTCAGGTGAAATTCGCCTTTGGGCGAATGCATAGCGAATTTGCGGGCGAAACATAAAATTTTCCAGGCCCGTGTACATAAGATGTATTATTCCGTTTGCCGGAGGTATACGGTCAACAGGGACACGTCCGCCTTCAATCTGGTCTGTTTCTCCCCATGTATAAGTAAATGTGAAACCGCTATCGAGATGACGATGCCATTTTACCGTTGCATCCAGCTCCGCTCCAAAAATATCCATCGTCCCAACATTAGCGGATTGAACTTCAAAAAATTCATTTGGATTATTTATTTGACCACTTTGTGAAACCACTTCTCCAAACCGGTTTACAATATTTCCGGTAATAAACCGGTCAATCTTATTAAAATAATGAAGCCAGAAAACATGGGCATTTATTGATAAATTTCCACGATTTAAGTGCACGCCAACATCAAAGTTAATTGTTTCTTCCGGCTTCAGATTCCGGTTTGCGGTTTGAAACTGACTGGATCTTCGAATTCCCAATTCCGATAAATCTGACACATTAGGAGACCGGAACCCGCTTGAGATATTGCCGGTCAAACTCCAGTTTTGATCAAATTTGTATCGTGCACCGGCAGATCCGGTAAATTTTGAAAATGTCTGAGTGAACGGATCAAATCCTCTTACTGTTTCTGCTCCTTCAAATGGTATATCCACCCGGTTCCATGAAAATCGAAATCCGCTTTCAAGTAAAAACCTGTCAGAGAGAGATGTGTTCAGGTGAGTAAAAACACCGCCGGAGAGTATTTCGGACCCATCAGGAAATCTTGGTAATCCGGTTTCAACACCATTCAATGCCGTTTCACTCGTAATTCGGTCATAGCTGAAATCACTTCCCCAGTTTAGTATTGTATTATCATTAATAATGGATTTAAAATCGGCAGAAAAAAGCCACTGGTCACTTCGATTTTTATCGGTTTCGCGTTCATCAGAAAGAGAAAATGTCCGTTTAAGTTCCAATGGGTCAGGTGAAAAGAACGGACGGTCATTTTCTGCGAAGGATATGGTAAGCCTGTTATCAATAAGCCGGTGAAAACCTGTTCTTAAAATGACATTTGAAATAAAACTGTGATTTGGACTTAATTGAAAGGTTAAGCTGTGAGCTGAAAACACAAGAGGTGCCGTATTTGAAGAAAATCCGTCCCGGGGCCTTTCAGGAGGATTATTGGATTCGATATCGAATCCCAATGTCATTCGGTCGAACCTCGGTGCCTCCGGCAGGCGGCTGTAAAAACTGACCCAAGTCAGGTTCAAATTTGTACTGAGCCGGAATCGTCCTGAACCTTGCAGTGAACCAAATTGATAATCGGCATTATTCAGGTTATTATTGAGGGGAAACAGTCGGTCGTCATTTGAGGAAGAAGGCATTTTATAGGAATTAAAATCCCGGAAAGTCCCGTTCAAAAAAAGGGTGAAATTTTTGTCACGATGGGCTAATTGTCCGTTAACTGTTTTTTCGCCGGTACCGCCAATATTTCCCCTTGTCAGAAATTGTCCACCGGTAACAGGATCACTGCTGTAGGATTTGATCACCGGTTTTACATGAATACCACCCGATAGTGCGTCACTGCCATAATAAACCGAAACCGGCCCTCGGTAGATATCAATTTCAGAAATTGAAAAAGGGTCAATACTCCCGAAATATTGGTTTTGGCCTGCTCTGATAAATCCCGGATTCAGCCGGAATCCATTAAAAATATACAGAACATCCCGCCCTGCACGTCCCCGCACGTAAACGGAACCCTGTCCAACCGTCGTTTGCTGAACAAATACACCCGGCTGAGCACGCAGTAACTCGGGAGCAGAAGCCTGAACTTTATTTGAAAACTCTTCTGCCTGCAGCCTTGTAGAAGCAATTGAACGGCTGTCTGACCCGGAGATTGATATTCTGTCAGCTTCCACAAATAGCTCCTCACCCTGTAAAACAACAGGTTCAAGTTCAATTCTGAGCGATAATGCTTTTTCATCAATGGTTAAGGTAAGCGCATTATATCCTACAGCCGTAATTCGAATCAGAGCCGGAAAATTATCAATATCAAACTGAAACCTGCCATTTATATCAGTTGTTGTACCTTTTTGCGACTCAATTAACATAATGGATGCACCGATTACCGGATTATTATTTTGCGCATCTACAATAATTCCAGTAACTTGTCCGTGTATTACGGGTGAATAAGCGAAAAAGGTTAACAGCAGTAAAGATTTTGCAAATGAGTAACGGTTTGTTAACATATTATACTTTTCTAAACTAAATATGTTGTATAAAGTGTTATTATTGCTAATGTATAAAACACGTAACGGCTTCGGAAACTAATACGTATAATCGAATTAGTCGATTTTATTAAATAAAAATTGCAATCTATGAATACTCAAAGCTATAAAAATAGTATAGGAGAGAGTATAGTGATTTTAATACTTGCGGGTACATTTGCATTATCCGGCTGTTCACGGGGTGACGTGGATACAGCCCTAAAACCAGTTGAAAATTCATTATCAGTAACCGTTTTAGACCCTGTAGAGAGAGATTACGCTGAAATAAAGAACAGCGGTGTTCTGAGAATGATTACACAATACAGCTCAAATACGTATTACCTTCATCAGGGAATAGAAGTTGGGTTTGAATATGAGCTTGTAAAAGAGTTTACGCGTGAACACGATCTTGCTCTTGAGGTGGTCATTATTGGCGCTGATCAAAATCCATTTGACCTGCTGAACAGTGGTGAAGGTGATATTATCGCCGCCAATTACACAATTACTGATGAGAGAAGACAATACGCATCATTTACAAGGCCATATAACCTTGTTGATCAGGTTGTTGTTTATTCTTCTTATCTCGACAGGAAGCCTCAAACATTATCCCAGCTTTCGGGCAGCGACATACGGATTTCTGTTCGCAGAAACAGTTCCTATTATGAACGTTTGATGGATTTAATATCTGAGGGTTATGATCTGAAATTAAATATCATTTCGGATGAGATGGATACCGAATCAACACTTTTTCAGGTTGCCAATGGCAGCCTTGAAGCAACTGTTTCGGATGATAATATGTTTGATGCTGCAGCGAGGTACATGGACGGGTTAATTGCAGGGCCGAAAATAGCTGAATCCGATACTATTGCCTGGGTAATCAGAAAAAATGCTCCTGATCTTGAAGCTCAGTTAAACCGGTTTTTATATAAACACTTCAGATTTTCAGAGGACAGAAATCGCCCAAGAAGATCTACCTTTTTAAATGTTCTCCGGAAGAAATATTTTGAGGAAGGGCCGCATCTTGCAGAATACTATAATCCCGACTGGCAATATCAGAATGTGGGAGTTATCTCTCCCTATGACGACCTGATTATGGAGGTTGCCGATTCGATAGGACTCGACTGGCTCATGTTAACAGCAATGGCTGCTCAGGAATCAAAGTTTAACCCAAACAGTAAAAGCTGGGCCGGTGCGGTAGGGCTGATGCAGATTATGCCGGAATTTTCAGATATTGAATATCAAAAATTATACATTCCTGAAATAAATGTTCGGGAAGGTGCTCGAATAATCAAAGAACATCTTGAGCATTATTCTTATATGGATAGCCTGAATCAATGGGCATTTGCACTTGCAACTTATAATTCAGGTATGGGGCATATCGCTGATGCCCGCCGGCTTGCGATTGATCACAACAAAAATCCCAATGAGTGGGAGCATGTAGAAGAGGCCCTTCTGAAATTAATGCAGCGGCGTTATTATCAGAATGCCCGTTATGGGTTTGCCCGTGGCATAGAAACGGTTCAATATGTGAAAGAGATATTGAACCGATATAAAACCTATGAAACCATTCTCACACTCTCTGAAAGAAAATCAGAGTATCAGGCAGCGGGTATTATTGGCATAAAAACCATTAAAATACCCTGATTTAACTACCGATCAGATCATCAATTTGCCTCATAAGTTCACCATAGCGTTCCCATTCTCCATTTTCTAATGCAGATCGCAGATCCCGCCAGAGGTTACGGATTGCATTATATTCTTCTGACTGAACTTCATCAAGAGATATTTCAACAGGCCGGATTTCATCAGCACCAGTAATGGCGGGCATTATACCGGGTGCCAAAAACCCGGCATCTTCACCAAACAGTTCGAACATAGCTGCCTCAATGGTAGGCTGCATGGCTATATTGTCACCAATGGCAACGATTACACGTTGTAATTGAGGAATATCAACGCCCTCAGCAAGCAGAAAAACGGGTTCTACATAGAGAAAGGAATTCTCAATCGGGATAACCATCAGGTTCCCCCGGATGACTCTGGATCCCCGCTGATCCCAAAGGGCA
>JBHJOO010000574.1:0-2940 GCA_050329675.1 Balneolaceae bacterium | reverse complement strand
CCCTTTGTTATTCAAATTGCAAATAGACCCGACGTGTAGCTTTTGCCCCGGGCCAGTCCAACACCGGCATGGAACTCGGCAAGCTTCGTTCCATGCCTTAACTTGTTATACCTAATTCGTGGTTAATGTAAATTCAATACCGTTTGTAAGTTCATTGTGATCTGCCAACCTGCTATCATAAACCTTATTATCGATGAAGGCGACTAGGTAGTATTTTTTATTTAACACAAATGATCCAAGGATTCTCCCCTCTTCATTCGTAATAAGAAAACTCTCTTGAACATTAAGGATTTTCTCACTGTTAAATTGGAAATTACCATCTTCATCCGTTGATGTATAAACATCACCCACGATATTTCCTGCAACTTGTAACGTATTCACTGTGTTCGAAAGCCAAATGGGAAAACCAGGGGCATTGAAAGCTATTGTCTCATTTCCCACATTATCTGAGATTTTTAAAAAGCCGATATCTAATTCTTCAGTGGGCGAAAATGTTACACCGTGATGCCCGGATGAAAAGGTACTATCAATAATTGTGGCTTTGTTTGATGTTTTTAAATTCTCTGCTGTAAGCTTATAATTCATTGGCGTTTCCAATACAAATTGGATAGTTGTTGCACCAGTAAAAGGGTTCGGAAATTGATTAATGTTTGTTGGATCAGTTTGAGCTTCAGAAAATGTATAAATTACACCTATAGAAGCATTATTGACGGGCTCTCCATTTTGATCAATTACCTTTCCATGTATTTCGTCCGAGCCAGAGTCTGAATTGGTTACAGAGCAACTGGTAACAAGTAAGCAAAGGGTAAAACAAAGCAATTTTAGAAATTTCATAATTCGATTTTAATTAGGTATAACATATAATTATATAACTGAGTTATATCTGTTATTCAGGTAATATAATATTCCTGTCCTTTCGAATTTGCAAATAGATCAGTGATTTGGTTAAATAATTTTTATCAGGTTACATAAAAGGGTAAAATATTTGGGTTAATAAGTTTTTTATTTTTTTCCAGTCAGGAGTCCCAAAAAACGGATCATACAATGAATGAAGATACTATTAACCAGGAGCAGGAATAAATTGTGAGTAAAAAATTAAGACGCATCCAAATGACTTGCTATCCTGTAAAAGAAATGATTATCTGGGAAGAGTCTATGCGGTTACTGGATGAAATAATTGATGATCCGAAGCGGATGGATTTCCTTTTTATTAATATTATGCCGCGCACCGGGCTTTGATCAACAAACCAAAACATGAAACCCGCACATCCCACACTCATTTCTATTCCTGCGCTCATCACCGGCACAGATCATATTTAAAAGGCCTTTTTAAAAAAAATCATTGCAAACATTAGAAATTTTTAATATTATCGCCATACAAAATAATAATCTATCTAACAGACGTATGTCAAAAGAAAATAAAGGGCGGATTCTCATTGTGGAAGATGACGTGTTGTTATCATTGGTAGAGGAGAGGCTGCTGAAAAAATTGGGGTATGGTGTAGCCGGAAAAGCGGTGGATGGAGAGGATGCCATTAAAAAAGCGAAAGATTTGACACCGGATGCAATATTAATGGATATTTCTCTGAAAGGTGACATGGATGGTGTACAGGCTATGGAAGTGATCCGGGAGTTCTCTAAAGTCCCGGTAATTTATTTATCGGGAAATTCCGATAAGTACAATATGGAAAGAGCAAAAAAAACCGAATATATCGACTATCTTGTTAAACCCATTACAGCTGAGGATCTGGTTACCCCTTTAAAAAATGCCATGAATGGTGCATATGTTGATGAGCGCGGAGATATGGCAGTTTGAGTTAGTAAGGTTGTTCAATTTGTGCTTTTAAGTGGCCAGCCTTATGATCACCCGTCCGGTTTGTTTGCCTTGTAACATGGTTTCGATCTCCTCTGGCAGCTGTTCCAGAGTAATTTCCCTTGCCAGAAGTTCGGGTTTTTCGGGTTTCCATTCCGAGCTCAATAAATTCCAGATCATCTTTCGATCTTTCATCAGGCAAATACCCGAATCAATTCCCATCAAACTGACTCCCCTTAATATAAATGGATACACATTGGTGTGTAGTGCATGCCCAAGGATGTTCCCGCAACAGGCAACCACTCCGTTATGGGCTGTTTGCCGTAAAACCGTATCGAGAATTTCACCGCCCACAGTTTCAATTGAAGCTTTCCAGCGGCTGTTTAAAAGCAGTTTATTGCTTTTATCCGTTACCTCAGAGCGGCCTGCAATCCGGGAGGCACCAAGTGACGTGAGAAAATTGTGTTTATCTTTCTTACCGGTAACAGCCGTAACCTGATAATTCAGTTTTGACAACAGCGTAACTGCACAGGATCCGACCCCTCCCGTCGCACCGGTAACAAGTATACTGCCATCCCCGGGTTTTATTCCTGCATCCAATATTTTTTTTATTCCAATGGCTGCGGTTAATCCGGCAGTTCCTAAAATCATGCTCTCCCTGAGGTTCAGGCCCGCCGGCAGAGGAACAATCCAGTCACCCGGCACCCGGATATATTCGGCAAATCCCCCCGGCGTGTTCATGCCGAGATCATAACTTGTAACAATCACCTGATCGCCTTTTGAAAATCGGGGGTCATCACTTGCAGCAACAATGCCCGATGCATCAATTCCGGGTGTGTGCGGATAATTTTTGGTAATACCGCGATTACCGGTAGCTGACAAGGCATCTTTGTAATTCAGGGATGAATAGTGTACCCGGATCAGCACATCGTTTTCAGGCAAATTACCGGAATCGAGCATTTTCACGCTGCTGCGGAACCGGGAATTTACCTGTTCAGAAACAAGTGCCTTGTAGCGGTTTATTTTTTCCATTTTTTTGTTCAATCTTTATAAAAATTTACTGAAATTTTATAAATATTTGATTGTCGTTATATCTATCAGTATAATTTCTGAGATTTTAGAATTCG
>JBHJOO010000488.1:0-6421 GCA_050329675.1 Balneolaceae bacterium | reverse complement strand
TCTGCTTCTCCGAGTACGGGATCCATACCGCCAATTATTACTACTGTGTCGGCAACCATTTCACTATCCAGAATATTCTCAAGTACCTGAAGATTGCAAAAAGATGGAGCTCTGATTTTCAGGCGCCAGGGATGTCCGGTTCCATCACTTTGAATAAAGTAACCCAATTCACCTTTTGGTGCTTCGACTGCGTGATATGCTTCAGCATCTTCAGGCGGACAAATACCTGTATCGGTCATCATAAAATCGTGAATCATTCCCTCCATCGAATAGTATACTTCATCTTTCGATGGATAAGCCTGTTTGGCATTATCAGTACGAACCGGCCCCTTTGGAAGTTTATCAAGGCACTGATAAATAATTTTGATACTTTCATGCATCTCTTCCATCCGGACAAAATAACGGGCAAGATTATCACCTTCAAGACGAGTCGGCACCTCAAATTCAACTTCGTTATATCTGGCATAAGGTGAAAATTTTCGCACGTCATATGCATATCCCGATGCACGTAAAACGGGTCCGGTTGCGCCGATGGCAAGAGCCTTTTCGGTTGGCAGGTTACCCACATTTTCATTTCTGTCAATAAAAATACGGTTTCGGTCAAGCAATTTATGCCAGTCTTTCAGTTCCTGCGGAAAAGTTTGTACAAATTCTTTAATTAAGGCTGTCGCGTCATCGTTTAAATCATTGGCCACGCCACCAATACGGGCGTGTGAAACCGTAAAGCGATGGCCGGTAAGATTATCCATGATATCATAGATTTTTTCCCGCTCTCTGAATGTCCAGATGAAGAAAGAGATGGCACCGGCATCCATAACAAGTGTTCCAAGCCAAAGCAGGTGTGATGAAATCCGGGCAAGTTCACATCCAATCATCCGGATATAATGTGCCCGCTCCGGTACTTCGACATTGGCAATTTTTTCAACTGCAGTACAAAGTGCGACATTATTGCTGTAGGGAGACAAATAATCCATGCGGTCGGTGTAGGGCATGAATTCCTGATAGGTTTTGTTCTCTGCAATTTTTTCAACACCCCTGTGCAGGTATCCGATATCAAGTACTGCCTTTTCTATCGTTTCACTTTTAAGCTGCAATACCATTCGTAAAACACCGTGTGTGGCCGGATGCTGCGGCCCCATATTCAGTACCATTTTTGCACTCAGCGGATCATTATCATCAAGCTCTTCAATAGTCGTGTGTTTGTCTTCCAGTGTTTTATAGAGCTTGTTTTGGTGCTCTTTAAAAAAAGTGGGTTTAACTTTCGAACGTATGTCTTCTAATTTCATGGTTTGCTCAGTTAGTCTGAATCCGGTGTAGTACTTGGCAATTCAATTGATCCGGGTATACCAAGCAGTGGAAATTCTTTACGTAAAGGGAAATATTTGAAATCTTCCGGCATATAAATCCTCCGGAGGTCAGGATGATTACGAAATCGTATTCCAAACATATCATACGCTTCCCGTTCAAACCAGTTGGCAGCCGGCCAAACTTCACATACAGAATCAACTTCCGGGCTCTCTTCTTCACATCGGATTTTTATAAAAATTCTTGCCCGGAATTTAAGGCTCAAAAGATTGTAAATTACTTCAAATCGTTCATGATTTGTGTACCGGTCGGTACCGATAATATCAGCAAGGTAGATAAACCTGTGCTCTTTAAACAGATACTTACAAATATCAACAATAGCATCCGCTTCAACCCGTACAAATGTATCACCGGACGATTGATACACTTCGATCAGATTATCTGAAAAATTTTCTGCCAGTCCGTCAACTGTTTTTTGTAGTGCTTCTGTCAGGTTCAAATTGTTTTTCATCGTTTAGGTATCCAGTAAAACAGAGTGCTCGGTTTTAATTTTATCCTGAATTTTCATTAACGCGTGAATAACTGCATCCGGCCGGGGGGGGCAGCCGGAAACATAAGCATCTACCGGCAGAAAATTGTCAACTCCCTGAACAACACCATAGCACCTGTGCATTCCTCCTGTAGATGCACAGGCTCCCATTGCAATACACCATTTAGGATCCGGCATTTGATCCCAGATACGGCGAATAGCATGCGACATTTTGTACGAACACCATCCCGCCACAATCATCACATCACTTTGCCGGGGCGAAAAGCGGAATACTTCGGATCCGAAACGGGAAACATCGTACCGGGGGCCCGCAAATGCCATCATTTCTATAGCACAGCAGGCTAAGCCCATTGGCATTGGCCAGGCAGCATTCGCACGTGCCCAGTTAATTACAACATCTATTTTTGTTGTGAGGTAACCCTCACCCATAGCACTTTCAATTCCCATAGGTCAAATTTCATTTGAAGATTTAAGTTCTTTAAAATCCCAGTCAAGTGTACCTTTTCTCAGTGTATAATAGAGTCCGATAAATAGTATTGTTATAAATACAATCATGGCCATAAACGTTCCGAAATCATGTTCTAAAAAACGTACTGCCCAGGGAATAATAAACACAACTTCAAGATCAAACACGATAAATTCCATTGCTACAAGATAAAACGCAACTGAATAGCGGGAGCGGGCTTCACCAACCGGATCCATTCCGCTTTCATAGGGATTAAGTTTTATACGGTTAGGCCTGTAAGGACCGAGAATTCTCGACAGGGTCATCAGCAGAAGTGCGAGGACAATCGTGATACCGATCAAAACAAATATAGGTACGTAGTTTTCAATCATAAAAAATCAATTTGTTATCAGGAAGCAAAATTACCGTCATGCCAGTCTAAAGTCAAAGAAAATATTGCCCGAATATAGCGCTTCTGAATCGCAAAATTCATCTTTATTCTAAAATTTTTTTATTTAGAATGATTTTAAAAAGCTTTCTGTTTAACAGGATCGGATGTTTGATAATAGCTGCTAAAGAGTTTGATTTATGGCGCATGAATTCAATCAATTCTTTTTTTGATTTCAGGTAGTGATAGCAATATCCGGAAATAATTTTTCCAAATCAGGATTTATACCAAGTCACGCTAATTTAAAAAATAAAAAATGAATATAAGAAAGGAGATACATACGGCAATCATCCTCTTATCTGTTTTAATTTTATATCAACAGCCGGTGCAGGCGGTTGTCGAATTGAATACTGGCAGCTATGAAGATCAACTTATCCGGGGAATTGATGCATTTTATAGAACGGATTGGCGGGATGCTCAGAAGTACTTTGACGAACTAAAAAGTGAATACCCGGATGATCCCAGAGCTTATTTTTTTGAATCGATGATACCGTTCTGGAAATATTTTTTTGTTGAGCAGAAAGTGGATTTTGCTAAACAATTTATGAGTTTGTCTGAGCGGGCCGTCTTGAAAAGTGAAAAATATCTGAAACAGGTACCGGACGATACGACAACAGTTATGATCTTAAGTGGTTTGTATGGCTACAGAAGCCTGGTGGCGGCGGGAGAAAAGGAATACAGACAGGCAATCAGCAGTGCAATAAATGGATTTAGCTATACGCGGAAGCTGCTTGCGTTAAATGAGTCCCGGCCGGATGCAAGAGTTGGAAGGGGTATGTTCTATTACATGACAGGAAACATACCGCGGGAACTAAGGTGGATGACGAATGCGATCGGGATCAGAGGCAATACTGCAATGGGGCTTGAAGAACTTGAAAAAGCATCCCAATCGGATTCTTATATCCGTTTTGAAGCAAAGATGATTCTTGCCTATTTATACAATAGGGAGGGAAAGTTCGAAAAATCACTCCATTATTTGGACCTGCTATTAGAAGACTATCCTACAAATTCTATATTTCATTTTTTCCGTGCTGAAGTTTTGGAGAGACTTGAAGAGCACGGAAAAGCCCATATAGCCTATATAACGGTACTGAAACTTGACAACAGCCACTTTGAAACCTTGATTGAGATAAGTAAAGAACGAATAAATAAATTAACCGGAATCGGTTATTTAAAAAATTCACATTAAGATTTTTATTTTCAGGTGCTTTTTAATCAGGAATTTTATTACTTACACGAGTGTAGAAAATTCGGAATTAAATTGCTTATGGCAAAAAAGCTACAAGCTGGAATCAACGTTTTTCTTAAAGGGGTTTTTGTGGTGCTTGTTTTTTTCTTTCTAAAAGAATCAGCCAGCGGCCAAATTCAACTTCGGGGTGGAGAAGCTACTGAAATCTCATTTTCTGTATCTGAGAGAATAAGTACAGGCAATTCCGTTCAAATCAATTTATATGACCTCAACTCGTTTAACAGCTCAATCAGCCTCGGCGGTAATTATCCGTTAATCACATCTCCGGCTCAGGTGAGGCCTGGCAATGACTCCTATTACACGGCAGAGTATTTCAATGAAATGGCCTCACTGGGATTCCAGCCGACGCAGGAAAGTGAAGGGATTTTTGCGACATTTACTATGCAAAATGTATCAGATCACTCATTGGGAGATTTAACCCTGGCATTTGACTGGCTTATATACGAAAATCAATCACCGCAATTCAAATTACTCTACAGGGTTAATCACGGAAGATGGAAGGAGACAAGACAAGGATATTTCAGCCTGCCGTCTGGCTCAAATGTTGATCAATTGGTTCCGGTAAGCCTGCAATTTTCACTTGATGAGATTTATCTGAAAAATAATGACACGATTGAAATCAGATGGGACTGGAAAACGGATGACCAAGACATTTTCTTTGCACTTCAGCGGATTGAAGCTCATCCGGGAATAATAAAAAAGAATGAAAAACTACACCCCGGCTCACTAATTATTACAGAAATTTTACCCGGAGCTGAAACTTCGCATGGGTATTTCGAATATTTTGAGGTTTATAATGCCACGAATAACGAGATTTCAATGAAAGGTGTTGAAATATGGGTTGGTAATAATCATGAAGTAATTCAGAAAGATATTGTAATCGAACCCCATGAATTTGCTGTTTTTTCAAAAACTGAAACTGATTATAACGTTTTCAGGTCAGATTACAACTATGAAAGTATTTCATTAATGAAAACCGGCGGATCATTGAAATTAAGATATAAGGATGTGGATATATCGAGAGCTACATATAATGGAACAACCGGTAACAGTTCCTGGGAGCTGACAAGTGCGAGTCAGGCTTTCGATGGATATTCGAGTATGCAGGATTTTACTCTTTCGGGGTATTCCATCAATAGTGAATTGAAAGGATCGCCCGGAGAAGCAGGTTCTACTATCAGATTGTATACAAAATACATTGAAAATAACGGATGGCATCTGATCAGCATTCCCGGCCTTCTTGAACCCGAATTAAACAGGAATGTCCCCGAAAAAAAACTCTCATATGTTCATAATCAGGATGATGATTTTTCCTGGAACGAGATTTCTCTGTACAATCTTCTTCCGGGACAACCGGCTCTTATAAAGATTGAATCAGCAGAGGAAACGATTAAAAAATTAATGGCCCTTGAGCTACCCTTAGCTGAGTCGTTCAGGATAAACCGAAAAAAACTGCAACAGATTGTAGTTGCTGGTAATCCATTCATAAACCCGATAACTTTAAATCAGATTCTGAACCCTCAACATAATTCTGTTACCGGGGTAGCTCAGATATGGGACCCTGAAGATAAAACATACCAGTTGATAAACACCAATCAATCATCAATCCCGGCATGGAGCGGTTTTGTCATACCGGCAAATGATGAGGAGTATATTCAAATCAGATCAGAGAAATCTGATAAAATTTTGCCGGAAGGTCTGCTTATTCAGTTTGATTTTACTGTGATAACCAGGAGCGATGATCGATATTACGACAGGGCGACCGCCATAAAATTTTACAGGGGAGAACAGGATAATGGTAATTTTTATAATATGAAAAAATTGTGGCCGGTCAGAACAGATGAATTTGAAATCTATAAATCAGGGATTATCTATTTGACGGGACAACACGGAAAACAGCCAATGGCGCAGATGTCAGTATCCCTTAAAGAAATGCCTGAAACACACTTTTACCTGACACCTCTTGCGTCAGGCCTGAATGGATCTGCAACATTAAACTGGTCGGTTGACGATCTGATCCCGAATGAATGGGAAATATTGTTAACGGATCTGATAACCGGTGAAATAACGGATATGAGAAGTAAAGATTTATATCAATTTGAAGTGATTGAATCTTTGGTTCACACCGAATTACTGCCTGCCGAAACAGGAATTATACCACTGCCGCTAATGGATCAGGAACCGAGGCTGAAAGTTACAATCAATCCCGATCCGGCTGCCCGGAATCTGTCAGATGAAGCAGAAAACGAAATTCCGGATGTGATTGCATTAAATCAAAATTATCCCAATCCCTTTAATCCGGCAACAAATATCAGCTTCTTTCTACCTGAACCAAAAGCTGTTAAAATTGGGATTTACAATGTGGTTGGGCAGCGTGTTGAACTTTTACTGGAAAATATTATGCAAGCCGGTGATCATACCATT
>JBHJOO010000061.1:0-5284 GCA_050329675.1 Balneolaceae bacterium | reverse complement strand
CCTGGTGCCGCGAGCATATATCCATTGAAGTGGAAACCAGGGAAGAAGCCCGTAAAGCTGTTGACAGCCTAGTGTAACTACCATTTAATTCGTGACATATTCTTTTCCGTAGGTCCAATTGAATGGCTTTGCATCTTTCTCGTTATACTCCTTAATGTAGCTCATCAATTGATCAACAAGCTGTCGACGGGAATACCATACCCCATCTTTTAAAATTTTCCGACTCATAATGCTAAACCAGATTTCAATCTGATTGAGCCAGGAGGAGTAAGTAGGGGTAAAATGTAGGTGAAACTTTTTCTTTTTTGCCAACCATTCGGTGACGGTTTTGTTCTTATGGATCGATAAATTATCCAAGATGATGTGAATCTGAACATTGCGGTACTTCCGGTCCAGGTGCTTGAGAAACTTCAGGAAATTCTCGGAGTTGTTGCGATCTACCTCCCGTGCGGTGACCTCTCCGGTGTGCACGGCAAGGGCGGCCATCAGGTTTACGGTACCATTGCGTTTGTAGGTGTTGGTAAGCCTGCGTGGGGAGCCCACCCGTAAGGGCAACTCCGGTTGGGTGCGATCCAGGGCCTGAATCTGGGTTTTCTCATCCACCGATAGAACCAAGGCACGTTCAGGTGGATTTAAATACAGGCCAACGATGTCGATCATTTTAGACTCAAATTCCGGATCCGGACTTTTTCCACACCAATAATCGGTTTTATGAGGTTTTAAGTTGGCTGCCCGTAATATTTCTGAGACCCAGCTTTGACTCATCCCGCACTGATCGGCAATCTCGTGCTGGCTATAGCGCTGGGTGCCGCTGTCGGTACGCTGGCAAGCCAGATGAATCACGTTGTTGCGGTCCGCTTCGGTAATTCGGGCTGGTTTGCCCGGCCGCGGGGCATCGGTCAATCCTGCCAGCCCATCGCTGGCAAATCGCCTGCGCCATTTGCCAATCACGTTCTTTGTAACCCCGTTTTTCTCGCTGGATGCTTGGTACGTCAGACCGTTCATCCAGTCTAAAATAATTTGGGCCCGCACATGCAGGCGTCTTTCTACTTTATGAGATCGCGCGAAGGTAATGAGTTGATCTTTAACTTGTTGGGATACCTCTGGAAATCTAAGTTTGCTCATCTGTTTTTATTGTAAATATACAGAAAATATAATTCATTCATACCATTTATTTAGTGGTAGTTGCACTAGCCCGGCAAGGAGTAGATTTCATCGGTTATCACCTGTTAGTTTTTTGGTATGCAAACATACCAGTTTTGGTTATTTAAAGTGTCCGATATTTGGGGTCCACTCTACTTGGCGCTTTCCTTCCACAAGCCCGGCGTCAACGCAAAGTCCTAACACCAGACAAAAGACCTCTTCAAACAACTCTACACCAAACAGATTACCGGTGCGAGAGAGGGTGCTGTGGACCGGCAGCGTCTCATCGATGTCATAGCCTAAAAACCAACGGGCGGAAACGAGAACACCGAGAGCGAATTGGTAGAAAAGTTTGGGAGTACGCTGTTTTATTCCTTGCATGGATAAAGATACAAATTCCCTTCAAATAAAGCTATTAAACAGTTGATAATATTCATCTTATTATTCGAAATAATGTGCCTTTTTTTGATGGATTATTAGAACAAATCGTTCTATCCACCTATTTTGAGTTGTGCAACAGACTCGGTAGGCGGTTGACCGATGTTGTAGCCCCGGAATTCATTCCGGGTTATGAGCAGGCCCGCAGATCCGAAAGTGCCGTAGGTACGAACGATAAAATGGCTGACAAGGACACCGCCCGGTCGATATCGATCGTACCTGCGGCACTTACGATGGCTTGCCACTCCTTTTTCCGGGGATGAATTCCCGGGTTACAAGATCGCCCGCAGCTATGCTGCTCCCTGCTTATAGAACAGAATCTGCTCCCGGTAGTAGCAAATTATAACAAAGGCAAATGAATAAATCTGTCGGGATTGTATGGATCAACTTTGCATGTTACAATCTTTCATTCACCAGGTGTGAAAGATATTTTGCCTGTAGCACCTACATACCATCGATTATCGACAAATGAGACCGGGTTTTAATTTTTACGGAACTTGAGTTAACCAATGCGCGGCGATCAAAATCCTGATAAGAACAAGGCGTTTCCCGCGCCGCGAAGCTGAAGATGATCTGTTGCTGACAGTGTTATAGGCACCAAATGAATTTAGTGGTTGCGACACTAAGCGTCAAGCCCGACACGGGTTGGGATGAATTTATTATCTTTTTCCTATCTTAGTTTTTACATTACGGTATCAGGATATAAAACAAAATTAAACCAATTATAAAAATCTATTTACCATGTCAAATGCCTATTTCAAAGTTCTGGAACCTGCCAATGAGCCTTATAAATCTTATGCACCCGGAACACCGGAACGGAAATTATTGAAAGAAAAATTAATATCTTTAAAGTCGGATGTTATTGAAATTCCTGCAATTATTAATGGCCGGGAAGTTAAGACTGAAAGTACCTCGGATGTTGTGATGCCTCACAATCACGGCCACAAACTTGCAATACTGCATCAGTGTGGTGAAAAGGAAATTAATATGGCTATTGAGGCTTCACTTGAAGCGCAGAAAACCTGGGCTGTAATGCCATGGGAAGAACGGGTTGCCATTTTCCAGAAAGCAGCCGATTTGGTTACCGGGCCGTGGAGATACACCATGAATGCATCCACTATGCTGGGACAATCAAAAACTCCGCATCAGGCTGAAATTGAAGCCGCAGGTGAATTAGCTGACTTCCTCAGATTTAATGCCTGGTACCTGACAAATATCATGAAAAATCAGCCTTATTCACCGGACGGGATATGGAACCGTGTTGAGTACCGTCCGCTCGAAGGTTTTGTATTTGCCGTCAGCCCATTCAATTTCACAGCTATAGCGGGTAATCTGCCCACCTCCCCGGCAATGTGCGGAAATGTGGTTTTATGGAAACCATCCACTGATTCTGTCTATTCGAATTTCTTTTTTATGAAACTCTTGCAAGAAGCAGGATTACCTGATGGTGTGATCAATTTTGTACCGGGAAGAGGTGCTTCTGTTGGCGATCCGGTTCTTGCAAGCCCCCATTTTTCCGGCATTCACTACACTGGTTCTGTACCTACGTTTAATCATCTCTGGAAAACCATTGGAGAGAACATCGATATCTATAAAACCTATCCGAGAATTGTGGGTGAAACGGGTGGTAAAGATTTTATTTTTGCCCACAGCAGTGCCGACCTGGATGCTCTTGTTGTTGCAACGTTACGTGCTGCATTCGAATATCAGGGACAAAAATGTTCGGCTGCATCCCGTATGTATGTCCCTGAATCAATCTGGCCCGATTTCCGGGAGGCTTTCATCACCGAAGTTGGCAATATTAAAATGGGCGATGTCGAAGATTTCTCGAATTTTATGGGAGCCGTAATCAGCAGAAAAGCTTTTGAGGATATTACCGGCTATATCGATTATGCCAAACAGGCAAATGATGCCGAAATTATTGCGGGAGGTAATTACGATGATTCAAAAGGTTATTTTATAGAACCCACCGTGATACTTACAACCAATCCAAAATTTAAAACGATGGAAGAGGAGATTTTCGGGCCGGTACTTACGATCTATGTTTACAAGGATAATGAATTCGACAAAACCCTTGAGCTTTGCGATACCACTTCTCCCTTTGCCTTAACCGGGGCCATCTTTGCTAAGGATCGGTATGTAATCAAAAAGATGTCGGACAAGCTGCGTCAGGCAGCAGGCAACTTTTACATTAATGAAAAACCAACCGGCGCTGTCGTGAATCAGCAGCCATTCGGCGGAAGCCGCAAATCGGGTACGAACGACAAGGCTGGGAGCCAGGTTAATATGCTGCGCTGGCTCTCCATGCGGTCAATCAAGGAAACCAGGGTCGCTCCCAAAGAGTGGAGGTATCCGTATATGGATGAGTGAAATGTGTGGCAACGGGCAGTTGAGCGAAGCGAAATCCCGACAGCGGGAAATTCGACCAGGAGCTGGTGAATAACTCTGTCGGGATAGGTAGTTGAGCGGAGAGAAATCCCGACAGTGAGAAATTTGACAAAGAGCAGGTGAATGACTCTGTCGGGGTAGGTAGTAAGTAGTATAATTTATAATTGAACGATGGACTTAAAAATTAGCGGACAACGTTTTCTTGTGTGTGGTGCAAGCAGCGGCTTTGGATGTGCCATCGCCCGTCAACTGCTTCAGGAGAATGCCTCTTTAATTCTTACCGCACGGAGAGAATCTCTTTTAAAGGAGAAATTCAGCAGCTATGGAGATCGTGTGGAAATTCTGGCCGGTGATCTGACAAATGAAGATCTCCTGACAAAAATTGAGAAATCGTCAATTGCCGGCCCTCTTCACGGCATTTTGATCAATGCAGGCGGACCTCCAGCCGGCACACCGCTTGAAACAACAATGAATCAATGGGACGATGCTTACCAGCTGGTAATGAGATGGAAAATTGACCTTGTGCTTCACCTGGCACCTGTCCTGGCTGAGCAAGGATATGGCCGAATTCTTTTCATCGAAAGTAAATCCGTAAAACAACCCATCCCGGAACTTGTTTTAAGTAATGCTTTCAGAGCCGGTGTGGCCGGTTTTGCAAAGTCTCTTGCAACAGAGTTAGCCGGAAAAGGAATTACCGTAAACATTCTGGCTCCCGGTGCACACGATACTCCTGCCATAGAACGGGTTATAAAAAAACGAAGTGAATCTGCCGGAATTTCCTATGAACAGGCAAAAGAAGAAATGGAACAGTCGATCCCTATCGGAAGAATGGGGTCTGCCAACGAACTTGCCTCTCTTGCTGTATGGCTGCTCTCACCCCGTTCAGGTTACGTAACAGGCCAAACCATCAGCCACGACGGGGGTTCCGTTGCGGGATTGTTTGGGTGATGGTTTTTTTATCTGAGGACTGTAGTGGAAGAAACTCCCTGATGACGGGTTGAAACCTCTCATCAACAACTGCCACAATTCTGGAGATCCCTCCGCTCCTCCCGACAGAAAAACACCCCGTCCTATTTGGTACGGGACAGGCTGTCGGGATCGGTCCCCGACAAAAAAAGAATGTCGGGACAGGCGGGATGACAATCACCGCTTTAGATAATGCGCGGCGTTTCAGTCACTTGCCAAAACCACGCTCCTCCCACGCCGCGAACGAAGCTTTGCTCTACGCTGGCGGCGTAGCGTAAAAATACACGTAACGATGGATTGGATACGCCGCCCACTGTAAAAAGCGATTGTGTCATTCCGAGCAATTAAT
>JBHJOO010000408.1:0-2341 GCA_050329675.1 Balneolaceae bacterium | reverse complement strand
GGCCTTGTTCCGCCGGAATTGGAGTAACTGATTGATCCGGAGATGTTAAAATTATCTGATACCACCTGCGAACCCGATAATCTGAACGTAAACCGTTCCCAATCGGTGTTGGGAACAACACCTTCTTCGCGAACCTGTGAAAAAGAAGTAAAATAAGTGGTTTGTTCGTTTCCACCTGAAACGCTAAAGGAGTTACTGAAATTGGTACCCGTCCTGAAAAACTCCCTGAAATTATTGATCAGCGGATCGGATGTATCAGAAACGGGAGGGCCAAGCTGCCAGAAAACCGTATTGCTTCCCACACCCGGCAGGCTTCCAAAACGTCCGATCTGAAATCTTCTTTGAATCTCCGGTACCTTGGTTATTTCACTAAATCCCACGGATGACGTAAATGAAACTTCAGGAGCTCCCGCACTGCCTTTTTTTGTAGTAATGATCACAGCTCCGTTGGCTGCCCTTAATCCGTAGAGAGCCGTAGCAGATGAGCCTTTTAGAATCGAGATACTTTCAATATCATTGGGATTTAAATCGGCAACTCTGTTCGTAAAAGAAAATTGTTCATTGCTGCCAGGTGAATTGGAACCCTCACTCGGCAATACATTTCCGGCATTTGTTTGATTACTGATCGGGATACCGTCAACTACAAACAGCGGCTGATTGTCGGCATTCGGGCTGAGTGAGTTAATCCCTCGTATAATTATATCCACACCGGCGCCAGCAGCTCCACTTGAGTTCTGAATATTGACTCCCGCTACACGGCCCTGCATGGCACTTACAATATTGGATTGCTGTGTTTCAGCAAGTTCCTCTCCGGTAATCTCCTGTACAGCATAGCCGAGTTGTTTTCTCTCCTGCCGGATTCCAAAAGAGGTAACCACCAGATCTTCCAGAAGTTCCACCGTTGGCTGCAATTCTACATTTATGACAGTCCGCCCGGTAATTTGCTCCCGGTGTTCCTGGTAACCAACAAAAGTAAAAACAAGAACCTGCGCCTCGTCAGGAACATCCAGTTCATACTCTCCGGAGACATCTGTTGAAGTACCAATCGTCGTACCTTCAACAACAACGTTTACTCCCGGCAGTGGTTCTCTTGTAATTGCATCTGTCACCCTGCCCTCGATAATCTGCATCATTTCCAATTCTTCAATTACAGCAGGAGGTTTCTCTTTTAGCAGTATTTCGCGATGGGAGGTTATAACCGATTCATAACCGGTACCTTCAAGAACCAAAGCAAGAGCATCGGCAACCCTGATATTTCTTTTGTTAATAGTAATGATTTTTTCACCATCAAATAAATCCGGGTTAAATGCAATTCCAAGTCTTGCTTTTTCAGCAATGATAACAAGTGCATCAGCAAGCTGCTTATTGTTAATATTCAGAGAAATTTTATTATTCAGCTCCGGTATCCTAAAGCTATTATCCTCTACCGAATAATAAACAATCTCTTGTGCCGGCTTGTCTTCTGTTATTTGAAATAAATGAAGGGCATGAATATTCGAATATGAGATTAATACAACACATGTTGCAAGTAAACTCAATTTGCCCAAAAAAGTAATTTTGCGCTTCATAGAACCACCACTGTTTTTTGTTTTATGTTAATACATATACTATTTATCACCAAATGACAAATTCTGAAATTTTTCATCTCAGTATTATGTGATCATCGTCCATTTCATATTCGAGGCCTGTTGAAGCTCGAATTACATCCATTAATTCACGAATCGATTTCGTTTTTAAATCTGCTGTTAATTTTTTTTCTGCCCTGCGCTCTTCACTCATTTGTAATACTATTGAAATATCATACCATCGTTCAATCCGGTTTACAACCTCGACAATGGAAGCATTTTTAAAAATCAGGCGCCCCGTTCTCCATCCCATATACATACTCAGGTCCTCTTCTGCTTTTTTTGTAAACACTGCATTTGTTCTTGAGAAAATCCCCACCTCTCCGCTATTTAACTGTACATGATCTTCCGGCCGTTCCGTATTCCGGAAAATTACGGAGCCTTCACTAACTGCTACATGAAACTTGTCATCATTTTCATACGAACTCACATCAAATGAAGTTCCCAAAACCTCCACTTCCATCCCGTTTGTGACTACTATAAAAGGATGTGTTGAATTTGGAGCCACTTCAAAAAAAGCCTGTCCCTTCAGTTTTACAATTCTCCTGGAATGACTGAATTTCTCGGGCATAGTCAACCGGCTATCCGAATTTAAAATTATTTTCGATCCATCACCGAGCTGTATATTGGCTCTTTCACCTCTTGGAGTTGTAATTTCTTTAAAAACAGGCTCGGAAGTTTCTGGCATGCTATCAGTAGCATATTGCCATGATATA
>JBHJOO010000460.1:0-2844 GCA_050329675.1 Balneolaceae bacterium | reverse complement strand
ATGAACAATCACAGGTGTAAATGTTTCCGGTTGCATTTCGATATTATATCGAATTAAATCTGAAACAAAGCCGTTTAAATCCGAACCTGTAAATCCCGTGAAAAGATAAACGCCCGGTTTACACACTTCACTTACTGGCTTTAAACTGCACATCAGCTGCTGTTTGATGTGTGCATAAAGCTTTGCAGGCTGATGATAAAATTCCTGTTCATTCATAAACCAGTCAATCAGTAGTTCAGGGATGAATTTTTGGGATACCAATTGGCCATAAAGCGGATTACCTGTAACATCCGGAATTAATTCACGCCCAATCAATCGGGTAAAATTTTCCAGGATCTGAAGCCTTTTTTGTATCTGATGAAACAGATCATCGCCGTTACCCGAAGTTGCAGAAAGTAATTTATTTCTGATTTCCGGCCCGGGTTTATTTATGTTCTTATTCTCATAATTTAATTCATAATCGGTATTCTCATTAGCTTGTGGATTATCAAATTTAGCTGATGCCGTTTTTGTCTGAGAGGTATAAGGGTGTCGGCTTTTTTCAAAAAATACACCCTCTCTTTTCTGATTTTCTATGTCAGATAATCCCCGCTTTTTATGCGGCAGATGATAGTTAGATTCATTTTCATGAAGTGACTCAGTTAGAAAATCCTGGACGTTATGTTTCAATTTACTCACAGATTTTGTGCCTCTGCTCAGGAATTCTTCTGCCTGGCTCAATAGCGGTTTTAACAGATGAACATGCTTATTGTCAACAGCGGTATTTGACCTCTTTTCACGAAAAGGCCCGTCAACAGCCACAGTGATAGAAGCAGGGAATCCCGGCTTTGATTCTGCCGATTCAAGAATTACAAACTGGTTATTAAACAATATCGAAGCTTTTTTTCTTGCCTCGGCCAGATTTTCAGCAGATACTTTTTGAATGTTCATGATTCAACAGGTTGTTGTAATTGAGGGTCTGTTTTTTGAAGTTCGATTTTGTCAAATTTTTTGATTTGTGTATCAATAGTGAGATCATTGTAAGAGAGTACAACAACATCGGGTATTACCGATACAAGAAAATCGTAGATAGCAGGCCGTAGTACTGGAGATGTAAGTACAATTGGTTTGTGGCCTACAACCATCATATTTTCAAATAATTTGTTACAGGCTATGTAAAATTTTTCAACGGTATCCGGAGTAAATCCAAGTGTTCCGGGATGCAGGTTTCCTTGCTGGGCCTGTGTAATCAGATGGGATTCAAGTGCACTGTCGAGAACGGAAACGGTAACGGTGTTTGAATCATCTCTGTACATTTTAGTAATTTTATCGGCAAGGCTGTTTCTTACATACTCGGTAAGCACTTCCGGATTTTGAGTTTTGCTGTGATAATCGGCAATGGTTTCAAGTATCGTATTTAAATCCAGGATGGGCACCTGTTCTTTAAGCAGGCGTTTTAAAACCTTTTGGATATCGCCATACCCCATTTTATCAGGTACAAGTTCATCAACCACTGCCGGTGCCGATTCTTTCAGGTTTTCGATCAGTTTCTTTACCATCTGCCGGTCGAGCAGCTTGTAGGCATTTCGTTTAATAATTTCAATCAGATGAGTGGTGATCACTGCACCAGCTTCAATGATGGAAAGCCCGATTTTTTCTGCTTCAACCCGGTTTTTAGAATTAACCCAAACGGCATCCATTCCAAATGCGGGATCCTTGGTTTTTACTCCCTGTAATTCAATTTCCAGATCCGATGGCATGAGTACCATATGATATTCGGGAAGCAGCTCACCCTTACCCTGCAGGATTCCCCGCATTTTAATCACATATTCATTGGCATCCAGTTGTATATTGTCCCGAATCCGGATTGGTGGTACCAGGATGCCCAATTCAATGGCAAGCTGTTTTCTCAAAGACGACATTCTGTCGAGCAGGTCGCCCCCCTGATCGGGATCAACTAATGGAATCACGCTGTAACCGATTTCCAGTTCAAGAGTATCCATTATTAAATAATCTTCAATTTTATCTTTTGGAGCATCTTCAATCTGTTTCTTTTCTTTCGCTTCTATTTCGTCTCTCTCATCTTCTTTGCTTTTTTTGTTGGCATTATATGCTAAAAAACCGGCAAGCAGCCAGAAGGGTATAGCCGGCATTCCGGGGAGTGCACCCATTATAAAAATAAAAGCTGCCGCAAGGGCAATCACTTTAGGGCTGCCAAACAATTGACGGGTAATTTCAACACTTAAATTCCCTTCCGAAGCTGCTCGTGTTACGATAATACCCGATGCTGTTGATATAAGCAGAGCCGGAATCTGGCTTACAAGGCCATCTCCTATGGTAAGCAGGGTATACCGGGCTGCGGCATCACCAATCGCCATTCCCTCCTGCATGGTTCCGATAATAAGCCCGCCGATAATATTGATAAAGGTGATCAAGAGGCCGGCTATTACATCACCACGTACAAATTTACTTGCACCATCCATTGCACCGTAAAAATCACTTTCGCGTGAAATTTCTTCCCGGCGTTTTTTTGCTTCTTCATCGGTCAAAAGTCCGGCATTCAGATCAGCATCAATAGCCATCTGTTTACCTGGCATGGCATCAAGCGTAAATCGGGCAGAAACCTCGGCGATTCGTGATGCACCTTTGGTAATAACTACAAAATTGATTATTACCAAAACGGCAAAAATGATAATACCAATCACAAAATTGCCCTGAACTACAAAATTACCGAAAGCATCAATCAAATTACCTGCATATCCTTCACTCAGTATCAGCCGTGTGGATGCCACATTAAGTGAAAGCCGGAACAAGGTCAGAATCAGCAACATTCCGGGGAAAACAGCAAATTCAAGTGGTTTATTT
>JBHJOO010000487.1:0-12422 GCA_050329675.1 Balneolaceae bacterium | reverse complement strand
CCGAAGTTCCAGTCTGTAATACGCATTTAAGAGCTGTTAACTCTTTGATATTATTTTTGTTAAGATTGGTTTTTTATGTTCTTATGTACCCATGTAATATGAATAATTAGTTGGATTATTTTTCGATAACATATTGTTTTAATGTGGTTTTAACCCTATATTTCGATCTATGTATATCGAAACTGTACCCAATCGAAATTCCCCTCCTACCGTCCTGCTTCGCGAATCTCGAAGGGATGGGAAAAAAATTATCAAACGCACCCTGGCCAACCTCTCTGATTGGCCTGAGCAGAAGCTTGCCGCCCTACGGGCTGTGCTGAAAGGCGACTATCAACGAATCACCAGCGAACATTTCGTCATCGAAAAAAGTCTGGCCCACGGCCATGTCCGAGCCATCCTGGCCGTGATGAAACAGATTGGACTCGACAGCCTGCTCTATTCCAAACCCTTGCGCCAACGCCAACTGGTGATGGCCATGATTGCCGAGCAGCTCATTCACCCGTGTTCAAAGCTGGGCCAGGTACGAATCATCCCCGGGACCACCCTGGCCGAGCAACTGGGGCTGGGCTCGATCAGTGAGGATGAGCTCTACCAGGCGATGGACTGGCTGGCTGGCCGGCAATCCCACATAGAGAAAAAACTGGCTGGCAAGCACCTTGGTGAAGGGGCCCACGTATTCTATGATGTGACAAGCAGTTACTATGAAGGCCGCACTTGTGTGTTGGCCCGCCATGGTCATAACCGTGATGGCAAGAAAGGTAAAAAAATTATTGTTTATGGAGTCATGTGCGATGGGCAAGGCCTGCCGGTGGGGGTGGATGTGTACGCCGGCAATACGGGCGATCCAAGTACGGTGGGGGATCAGGTGGAGAAATTGCGCGTCCGTTTTGGATTGGAGCGTGTGGTGCTGGTGGGAGATCGGGGGATGCTCACCCAGACCCAGCTTGAGCTTATCAAGCAGCATCCGGGGATCGGATGGATTTCGGCCCTGCGCAGCGATGGGATCCGTAAGTTGGTGGCCGAGGGAAGCTTTCAGCCCTCTTTATTTGACCGGCAGGCCTTGGCCGAGATTTCCAGCGATCACTACCCTGGTGAACGTCTTGTGGTGTGCTATAACCCGCTGATGGCAGCCGAGCGCAAGCGCAAGCGCCAGGAGCTGCTGGCGGCGACCGAACAGGAGCTTCAAAAGATTGCCGGGCGGGTCCGGCGGCGCAAAAAAAAGCTCCATAGTGCCGAGGAAATTGCCCTGATGGCCGGGCGCGTGATCAATCGCTATAAGATGGGCAAACATGTGGAGCTGACCATCGGCCACGGGCAATTCAGCTACCGCCTTAACACCGAACAGATCCGCAACGAAGCCGGACTGGACGGCTTCTACGTGATCCGCACCAGTGAACCGGCCTCCCGGATCAGTGCCGGGGATGCCGTTCGCCAGTATAAAAATCTAAGTAAGGTAGAAACGGTGTTTCGTACGCTGAAGGGGGTGGAGATTTTAGTCCGTCCCATCCGTCATCGCAAGGAAGAACGTGTGCGTGCCCATATTTTCTTGTGCATGCTGGCCTATTATGTGGAATGGCATATGAGACAACAACTGGCTCCGATCTTGTTTGTGGATGAGCAGGCTCAGGCCAACAGCCAGTACCGGCATCCCGTCAGTCCGGCAGAACCCTCGGCTTCGGTAAAACAGAAAAAAATTACTCACACCACCGAGGATGGGCTTCCCTTGCATAGTTTTAAAACCCTGTTGGCAGAATTAGCCACACACACACGGAATCATTGTCGCTTTGAAAGCGAACGGGCAAATCAACTCATCCAGGTGTTATCACAGTTAACCCCAGTGCAGAGGCGGGCTTTTGAACTGCTTGGAATCCGTACCCAGTAAGTGGAATTATAATTTTCAAGTATATCCTTGAACTCCAATGGATTACGACTTTATGTGCGTGGAACTTCGGGTTAGAAGAAGTGCAATTGAAAGACAAATGCTGACTGATTATTCCTCAGCCACTGACAATAAATCACCATTCGAAAAACTTGCCCATCCCATTTCAGGATCAAAAAAAGTACTAACCGTGACACGGGTACCGTTGAAAACAGGTGTGCAACCGAGTATGTTTTTTCGCCTTTCAATAAGAATGTTTGAAACAGCCATTTTTGTGGAAGAAAAATTTACTGTTGATTATAGGGTCAAAATTGAAACCATTTCATTTAACTTTCCCGAAAATTCACTCTTAATATCATTTCTCCGTTAATTCCATAGAAGCCGCTTCAGAGTAACCTTCATTCTTCAGATCATTCAGCAGTTTGATAATTTTAACAATGCTGATTACGGCACCGCGACGGCCAATGTTTTTATACGTTTCACCCTTTCCAGAAAACCTTTTACTCTTCATATGCTGTCGGATATGTCCGCAGAGGTCTTTCAGGTTCACATTGAGGCTTAACAGGTAAGATGCCAGATCAGGGTGAAAATAATCGGAATATTTGATATTCAGAATATTCCAAATCTCTTCTGCTTTCTCATTGAAGTATTCATAACTGATTTCACTGAATAGCTCCTGTTCGTTGATCCTCTTCATTATCTCATATTCATCCATCGTAACGATTTCGTTTAGAAAGTCTGTTCTTTTTCTCCTGAGTTCGTCCATGTATTGCTGTTCCGGGAGGAAAGAGTCAATTTCAGGGTTGAAATTGAATATTCGTGTTGAAATACCATCCCGGATACGGTTTACATTTCTGGCAATCAGGTAGTTGAGTTCATAACGTACAATTTTCCATTTATTAGCCTTGGACCGAACCAGTAGAACATCGATAATGAAGAGAGTAAACCCGACACCGAATAACTCCGCAAAAAAATTCATGGCGATTTCTTCATTATATGCCTGATACCTCCAGAGCAGAAACATACTAATCAGGACTACCCCATATACGATAATCGGGATTTGCGTTTGCCGGATACGACGGCTTATTTTATTGCGTAGATTATTTTTCGATTTGGTGTTACTCATAATTTCTATTGGTTATTTTAGTACAGTAAATTGCATCGATTATTCCAATATGAGAGAGCATTTAGTAATTACTCAACTATTTGACAAATATATCTGTGGGGTTTGCGTCAGACCGCACCCATCAAACTTGCCAGGAAGAGTGTGCTCAGGCCAAGATAGATACTCACTCCGGTAATGTCGGTGATTGTGGTCAGAACAGGCCCGGTCATCATGGCAGGGTCCCCGCCAAAACGTTTGATAACAAACGGAAGTGTGCCACCCACGATACCTGCAAGCAGTACATTACAGCCGAGCGCCACGCCAGCAACCATTCCGAGTACCGGATTGCCCTGAAAAATGACGGCAATGACAGTGAAAAGTGCCCCCAGGGCGAGGCCGTTTATCAGGCCGACAATGATCTCCTTTTTTGCGGCCTTCAGATATTGGCTGATACGCACCTCGCCCAGTGCCAGGCTGCGGATTGAAACGGATAGTGCCTGAATACCTACATTACCGCCCATATCAGTAATCATTGGCAGGAAGATGGCAAGTGCGGCAACAGCTTCGATGGTGGCCTCATAGGATGCAATAACCGCCACGGCGCCAAGATTCAGGAAAATATTGCCCGCCATCCAGGGAAGGCGTTTCTTAACGGAACTGAGGGGAGGCGTATAAAATGACTCATCTGCGGATGCGGCACCCATCTGCAGAAATTGATCAGCCAGGTTTTCAGAAAGGATATCTATGGCATCGTCGAGAAGTAGCACACCTACAATTATATTTTCATCATTGGTAACCGGCAGCATTTGTAAGCGTCGGTTTCTCAGCAGTTGAGATGCCTCTAAGGCAGAATCACCAGTATGCACTACTACTATATTTTTGGATGCTATTTCGGTTATTTCTTTATCCGGATCGGTTCGTAAAAGATCCTTCATGGAAACGGCACCCTGCGGACGGCCCTTTTTGTCAACTACATAAACGTAAGCGCGGTTTTGAATCTGTATGGGAGCATCTTTCATCGCCTTGAGTGTTTCTCCAACCGTTGTCCCTTCACGGACTGCGATATAGTAAGTATTCATCACCGAGCCTACAGTATCCTCTTCATAGTGCATCAGGTCTCGGATCACCTTCTCCAGTTCAGGGTTGATTTTTCCAAGCACTTCAGTAATTTCTGTTTCGTTGAGCAGTGCAATAATATCCGCTGCATCATCGACAGGTACACGGTCGATGAGTCTGACTGAGATTTCAGGACTCATCAGGCGAAAGACATCAGCAGCCATCTCCTTCGGAAACTTGATGATAATGTCGGCGGCAAGTTTCTCATCTACTTGTTCCATAAAGGGAATTACCACATCATTTTCACATTCCGAGAGAATTTGAGCAATGCGGCCGGATGATAAATTCGGAGCTATTTCGAGGGCTTTATCCACATCACTATCATCCATGGCTTCTTTAAACTGGTCACGATAGGCAAATAGAGCTTCAGGTTCGAGAATCATCTTTTGTTAAGTTAGGTTAGTGGATTAGCGAATAACATACACAGGTATTGGAAATTAATAAAGGGTTCAGAAATTGAAAACATACAACTTCTTAAAGCAGCGCCATGTCTCCGGTTCATTAAATTGTTTTTCGTCTAAAATGCTCATTGAATAACACTGAGCTGCGTCAATTCCTGTCGACCCGCGCCAGTATGCTGTTAATATCATTCAGCTTTTGAGATTACAGCTCAACTAAACTCATCCAGATCCTTTTTTTTATTGGCTCCTTTCAAAATGGTATGTGATTCATTATGGGCTTCATCCGGCTCCAGGTGAATGGTTATAATGGCATCGGTTCTGAGAGAATCGATCAGTTTTCTTTCAAGTATTGTGGCTTCGTCATGGGCGTCTTTCAGGTTGATCTCATCATCAAAGACAAGATGAAATTCTATCCAGGTTGTGTTACCGGAGGTACGGTGGCGCAGATGGTGCCATCCTTTGGCTCGTTCAGGCAGCTGATCATTCAGTACACGAATCAGTGCATGATCGACCAAAGGATTACGGGTATCCATCAATCCTTTCACGGAGAAACTGAGCAGCTTATACGCCTCATACATAATATAGCCGGCAATCAGCAGGCTCAAAATCACATCAATGAAAAGCCAGCCGGTAAAGTGAATAACAATAAGGGCAGTGACAACTCCGCCACTGGTCCATACATCGGTGAGCGTGTGTTTTCCATTACTGACGGCAATCATATTATCGTGTTTACGCCCCACTTTGAGAACATATGTGCCGAGTAACAGGTTGATCACGGCCGCCGCAGCCAGCATGATAATTCCGGTGCCCATATTTACGATTTCAATACCGGTGATCATGCTTTCGAACGCATGGTATAGAATGGTGAGGCCCGCTACAATAATGATGGCACCCTCTGCGCCTACTGATAAAAACTCGACTCTTTCATGGCCATAGTGATGATCCTCATCGGCGGGCTTGATGCTCAGGTAGTATCCGTACACTACAAATATCACTGCAAAAAGATGTACAACAGATTCGGCAGCATCAGAAAGAGCAGCTGTTGAATCGGTTATGACGAATGCAGCAATTTTTAGCGAGAGGGAAAAAAGCGAAACAAACAGGCTGATGAGCAGGGCTCGCTTTACTTCATTCATACGTGTAGAAAGTCTAAGTTGAAAAGCAGTTTAGAGTCATTTAAGTCTTCATGAAACTACTAATTTTTTCTGCAAACTAAGAATGGTGTACACCTGCTCCAAATAACATTTTGTAACGGTTACATAATGCCTTGGATAGATGCATACGCAACGACGGCTGCAAGAAGCCAGAGATAATAGGAGAAAACCCTGAATTGTGCCTTGTAGAGTAAGTGAATCACAATTTTCAGGGCAAATATTCCAACAATTGCCGAAACCACAAACGCAGTCATCAACACGGATGCGGTTAGTGTAAGCCCGCCTAAAGTGTATACCTCAATCGCCTGCAACAGAGAAACTCCCAAAATGGTAGGTATGGCCAGGAAGAAGCTGTATTCGGCGGCCCACTTTCGCTGCAGGCCGGCAAATAGTGCAAATGCAATAGTCATCCCGCTGCGGCTCAAGCCGGGCATCAACGAAAAAGCCTGCGCAGTTCCAATAATAATCGCCATACCTATGCCGATTTGCCGTAGTCCGATTTTCCGTGGCGGCAAGTGATCCGTAAACCAAAGGATAATGCCGGTTGTGGCAAGGGTACCACTGATGATGAGAGGATTAGCAAACACTTGCTCAAACATTGCTTTAAGTGGGAACCCGATTGCACCGGTCATGAATACGGATAATAGCCCCAAAAAGGTTAGTTTTCGGTACAACTGACCCATGGGAGTATAGGCGCCTGTTTTAATTTCGAAAAACCCTAATAGCGTATGGCTGATAAATTTTGAGAGGCTCTCTCTGAAAACATAGGCTATGGAGACCAGGGTGCCGATGTGAACAATCAGGTCAAACAGGATCATTTCGGGAGAGTCGGGTTCGGGAAGCTCAATTCCCCTGCTGATAAGAAAATGCTGTACCAGGGCCAAGTGACTGGTTGAACTTACCGGGAAAAACATGAATATTCCCTGGATGACACCTAATAAAATTGCTACCCAAATGGCCATACTTAAAGAAAAATTTTGATTGGATGGTAAAAAAGAGTTTCAATGATACACATTTTATAATCGTATGAAAAAGAGAGTTTTTAATAAAAATAAACTTCCTTAATTTTTGCCTCATGAAAAAGCAGAATTATAGTTAATCAAATAATCCGAACATGGACGAACCCGGTAGTTGATACGTATACCACATTGATTTAAGCGCGCGTTTGGGTTCGGCTAGTTTCTAATCATTTAAGAATAGTTAAGACTCGCCGATAGCGCTTCTCCGGCGTGAATCTGAACTTAAAATTGTATTTTTTTTCGTGCATCCCAACTTTTATTGAACGCATTTGGCAGGTAATGTTGTTGGATGGTAAATACTCTAATCTCTTTAGAATCAATATCTTGAATCAGTTCGAATAAATTATATTTTAATTTGGCCTATATAACAAATCTCAAAATAAGTGACATTATTGCAATTCAGAAATACGAATAAGAAAAAAGGTCTCATCAAAGGCGCAATTGTAGCTGTGATTCTGAGTCTGGCCGGAGTTCAGCAGCAGGCAGAAGCGCAGCAGATGTTTGTGGATGATGCAGCCGTAACCACAGAACGATCTTTCCAGGTAGAGACATGGTACGGCTCCAGGGAATCCTGGTTTTTGGCTGCTATCAGTCCCTTACGATGGCTCGAAATCGGTGCGGGGCTCGGCGTGGATACCCGTGACGGATTTGACCCGTCAAACTGGATCCTGGAAGCCAAATTTGTTCTCCGGGATTTTGAAGAGGCCGGCTCTGCTATCGGATTAGTAAGCTGGATACTTCACAATTTGAACGGCGATTTAGAAGAGTTTTTCGCCTATATTCCATACAGCCGGATGATATTAGACGAAAGCTTAGCACTCCATTTTAATGTCGGCTTTGATGCCCTTCGGCAAGAAGAGTGGCAGTACGAGTTGATCACGGGCATTCGTGGTGACTTTGGTATTAGTGGCCGCTTTACACTCCTTGGAGAGGTAGCTGCGGCAAATTTCGGGAATGCTTTCTACCAGGGTGGTATTAGAATTACTTTATTACCCGATCTTCTTGAGATGGACATCACATACGGCGAAGGATTCAGGCGGCAGGAAACAGCGCCCGGATTTAATGTGGGAATAGCATTTACACCGGATACTCTCTGGTAATTAGACAAGAATAAATACTACACATATTGTAAAAGGAATTGCAAAATACCATGCCTTGGGTACCCTGTTTATGGCAATTATTTATTTTTAATCTTTCTTTCTTGATAAAGAATGCTCAATTTTTCAATGTTTTGGCGTTTTATTCCCTTCACAATATTTGGTCCATAATTCCATTTTGCAATATTTCTGTCTGTTAATAAAGGGTACCTCGAACTTTCTCCGCCAAGTTCATCCACCTCTACACCATAAACAAGCTCCCTGATCTGATAATGTCGAATGACATAGGAACACATCACACAGGGTTCATGGGTGGAATACATGGTATATTCACAGAAATCTTGAATTCCCTTTAATAATGCACTTCTAATTACTTCTATTTCGGCATGTGCGGTCACATCTCCGCTACTTTTTCCGGCTTCTATTCCTTCGGCAATGATCTCCCCATTTTTCACCAGTACAGAGCCCACAGGAGGATTACCCTCCAACATGGCTCGGTTTGCCAATTGAATACACCTATCCATGAAATGATTATGCTTTGAGTGACTACTATATTTTTTATTCATTTTTTAGAAGTTTATGGTATAAATATTTACAGTTTAATACAGCTGGAATGATCCGGAGCACTCTGCAGTAATGGCATAATCTTCAATGTTTAACTCATGATAATTCTGTGTGCTCAACTTCATATTATTATAGATCAATTTTTACATCGCTTTTAGGGCGGGCGCAGCAAATCAGTACCCGGCCATCCTCTACTTCTACAAACGGTTCAGGCTCATAGTCAACTTCACCGGAAATGAGTTCGGATTCGCACGTGGTACAACTACCCATGCGGCAATCAAAAGGTGGGGAAAGCCCTTTTGATTCCGCAAGTTGCAGAATGCTGCTGAAGGAATCATCCCAAAGTGCCTCGATTTCCGATTCTGAAAAATACACTGTAATGGCTTCAGAAAAACCATTTGCCAAAAAGATGGATTGGGATTCCAATACTTTACCTTGTCCGAAGTATTCGTACAGTATATGTTCTTCCGGTACATTCCACTCGATCAAACCCTTATACAGGGCTTCCATGAAGGGAGATGGACCGCAAAGGAAAAACAAAGCCTCATTCGTTAAAAGATACGATTTGAGAAATTCAGGAGTGATTATGCCTTCACGGTCAAAATCATATCCTCTTATTTCGTCAGCAACAGGCCTGCTGTGATGAATGTGAACATGTATATTGGGTTTTGACTCATCCAACAGGCGCAATTTATCGAGCTTTATCTGTGCATTTATGTTTCGGCTCCCGTGGATAAACCAAACTTCCCGGTCAGTATCGTTGTCAACCACATGATTGAGAATGCTCAACATCGGAGTGATACCAACTCCACCGGAGAGCAATACAATAGGTCGTGTATCCCTGTCTTCCGGAAGATAGAAGTTACCTCTGGGTGATTCTGCCTGAATAACATCACCTTCAGAAACGGATTCATGCATATAGCTGGATACAAGTCCATTTTTCTCTCGTTTTATTGTTAACCGGTAATAATCTTTACCGGGACGATCAGACAAAGTATAGTTACGATAAACGACTTTATCCTTCGAGGGTACCTCTACTTTAATCGGCAGATATTGCCCGGGCCGGAAATGTATAAGTCCTTTATCATCGTTCGGCTGAAGATAAAAGGAGGTAATTTCGTCACTCTCTTTTACTTTTTTAATGACTTTAAATGGCCGTAACATAGCATCAGGGATTGTGGGGAGAATAGTCAATAAAATTCCAGTTCAGTCCTTTCAACGAATCCAGGATTAAACAGCGGTTGATGTAGAAATTCCAGAACCTGCCCGAGCCCCCTGTTCTGTTTTCTGGATCATCCTGATCCCACAGGATCTCTGCCGTTCCGAACATCTGAAGCGTTGTACCGCGGTCAAAATCCACGAATAAGAGACCTGCTCCAGGATTCAACACAAAATTACCGAAGGTATTGAACATCCTGTTGCCTTCGTAATCGGGAATCTGCAGGGAATTATCACCGATAATCCGGATAAATCCCGGATTTCCACCCCGGTGGTTTACATCCAGGTTTCTATTGTCATCAGCGCTTCCTACAAAAAAAGTGTCGGCTCTTTCGATCCAGGATTTCAGCTCATTATTCAAAACATTGAATTCTTTGTATTGGCCAGCCACTTCGGCAATGCTGTTCTTGATTTCGATTTCACGTCGTTGAATATATTTGGGACAATTGGGATAGGCCTCTTTAACATTAATGGTCATTAGAGCGGCATCGATTGTGGCGGTACCGTTGACGCGCAGCCTGCGGCGAGAACTTAACTCAATGAACAACATACTGATCTCACTGTTTCTCTCTATGTTTCTCCAGAAAATGTCCTGCCGGCTGCTGGATAGCATTGACAGGTTGAAATTTATGCATGTTGTATTTTCAGCCTTCATAAAACCCGGCTTTCCCGCCAGGATGGAAACCCAAATGTGCTCTTTGTTGTCCAAACTGCTTACGATTACCATGGGCTGTTTATCGATGAAATTGAGTGCACCGGCCGGAATTTTATTGGAAATTACTTTACCACTTCTTTCAGCAAGGTCTCTTACACCCGCTTTTTCCTGAACCTGTAATTCACCCTGGTGATAATGTTGAAACATAAAATTATTCTTGCCTTAATATTATTGAAGATTACCACCTGACTTTTTTTGATCAGGTGGTAATTTGATTATGGATTATTTTAGAACGTCAAAACGTTGAATCCTTCATTCTGCAGGTTGCTTAAACTGGGCAGGCCTGTTGTATTCGGCACTTTATTATCTTTAATAAGATCGAATCCCGCAGATTCAGCCCCAAACACATCAGCGCATCCACACGAAACACCTGCAATGGTATCTTCTACTTCTTTAAATAAACCATGGGCAGGGTGATCTTCGTGTTGCAATACTTCGGGCCAACGGGTACCGGCACCCTGAAAAAGGATTTGTACGGTTTCACCGGTTTTTTTGAAATCGTAGGCTGCTGCCAGGGCATTAAAAAGTCGCCCTAATGCTTCTTCCGATTCTGATTTAGGGTCAGATAGTACTATAATTGCTGTTTTCATAATTTTTATATCTTTATTTTTAATTAATACCGAATGTTCGGTATAATAATATTACTTATTCTAATGATATGCAAATCTAACGTTCGGAATAATTATAAATATTTTTTTATCTGAAATACCCCATAGAAAAAGCAGGTATGAGAGTTGTCGGGTTGTCGGATACCAAGGTTAAAACGTTCAGCGAATTGCGATCAAAACTAAAATACGGAGATCCCAATCAATGCGCTTTGAAGTTGTATGCTGTTGCAGTCAATCAGGAACTTGTCTGCAATGTCCATAATTTAGACCTAAGAGAGAAAGCCGCTATTTTACTATCGGTAAGCAAAAGGCCAATACTTAATGTAGCTTTGGTACATGCAGAAGGAGAACGAGGCGTCGCAGAAATTGTAGTAATTATTTCCGAAAAGAACCCTGACAATGATAATCGACAGCACTAATCTTTAAACATCTCTCTGATCTCATCAAGAGTCCGCTTGAAAATTTTCGGCTTTTTTAATGAGACGGAGAGAATTAAAGAGCCTTGTATACTTATGAGGATATTTTCAGCGAGTTCCTTAGAATCTGAGGGATTCACTCCAAAATCTTCAACACATATTTTAAAGCCATTGATCAAGTCATCAAAATTTTCTTTGATTTTTGGCCGAAATAAATCAAGTCCACTACCTTGTGATAATGCCCTGAGGATACAGGCATCTTTTCCTCCGTTATACAAGCGATTTATATTATCAAGTGCCGTATTCAAACGCTCTCCTGGTGGATGTTCAGAAGTTAATACTGCGACTAAATTTTCCTGAATCCAGAAGTTAACATTTTCTAAAACTTTTTCAGCCATCTCTTCTTTACCACCTGGAAACCTATGATAAAGACTTGCTTTCTTTAGACCGGTTGATTCAGAAAGCAGAGATAAACTGGCACCGTCATACCCGACTCTTCTAAAGATGTCCAACAATCTATTAAATAATTCTTCGTCTTTTACTTTTCTATGTGCCATATTTCATAATTGATAACGAACGTTTGGTACAGTATATGTATTCTATACGACATTTCTAAACATTATATGCACGTGTTTAATTCGTACTACAACATCTGCGCCTTAACCATTCTCCCTGCCCTATCCATACAGATGAAAGTGGTTAAGGCGTCGAAGTCAGTAAAATTAAGACCTACAAACCTTGTCGAAACGTTGGAATTTTGTAGCGAAACGGGCGGTTATCGGAGTAAGGCAGCAATCGAGTTTGTTAAGCTGCTGGATGAATTTGTCCCAAACAGCCAAAAAACAGTTTTCCGGACCAACGTCTTCAAACTTTGATTTCAGGTCATATAACCCCTTGATGAAATAAATGCAGATATTTGTATCCAGCAAGTACTGATTCAAAACTCATCAATAGTTCGGTTGAATGTTCTGGAACTCTTGATAGTGTCAAACAATTCTTCGGCACTTTCATTCTCATCCCAACCGCCAAAAGCTTTATAAAAATCAGTCTTCTCTTGTTTTATATCTGTTTTTACAGTTTTAGTAAGCTTTGAAATAAGATCAAGCTTGTTTTGCGCACTCATGTTTTTC
>JBHJOO010000588.1:0-2886 GCA_050329675.1 Balneolaceae bacterium | reverse complement strand
CTCATGTCCCCATTGAAATTTGTGGCACTCAAAAACATCTCGTTCATATTGGTAACACTACTCACATCCCAGCTTCCAATGTTTTGGTTGAAACTTTCAGCAAACGAAAACATCCTGGTCATATCGGTTACATTCTCCACATCCCAGTTTCCAATGTCATGATTGAAATTTCTGGCAAAATTAAACATAAAGCTCATATCGGTTACATTCGCCACATCCCAGTTTCCGATGTCTTGGTTGAATAGAGTGGCTATGTTAAACATAAAGCTCATATCGGTCACATTCGCCACATCCCAGTTGCCAATATCCTGATTAAAACCTGAGGCCCCAGAAAACATCTCGCGCATATTGGTTACATTACTCACATCCCAGCTGCCGATGTCCGCATTAAAACTTCTGCTCCCCCTAAACATTGCGACTATATTGGTTACATTACTCACATCCCAGTTTCCGATATTTTGATTGAAACTTGTGGCACTCATAAACATCTCGCGCATATTGGTTACATTACTCACATCCCAGTTTCCGATGTCCGCATTAAAACTTGAGCTCCCCCTAAACATCTCGCGCATATTGATCACATTCCCCACATCCCAGCTACCGATGTCTCCATTGAAACTTAAGGCCCCTATAAACATCCTGCTCATATCGGTCACATTCCCCACATCCCAGTTTCTCATGTCCCCATTGAAATTTGTGGCACTCAAAAACATCTCGTTCATATCGGTTACATTTCCCACATCCCAGTTTCTTATGTCTCCATTGAAATTTGAAGCCACCCAAAACATCCTTTCCATATTAGTTACATTACTCACATCCCAGTTTCCGATGTTTTGATTGAAATTTCTGGCACCCAAAAACATCTCTTTCATATTTGTAACAGGAGTCGTACAAACTTTACTCAAATCAGCCCCCTCATCTCTTCGTTGTATTAACAGGTTTCTATCTACAGCTTCAAATTCAACACCGTTTACAGTGCCGATCTCCCCAACAGCTGCATTTGGGCATTTAATGGTTACTCCGTTTTCATCCAGAAAGAAATTGCATTGTCCAAACAATTGAGCTGGAATATAAAGAAACAAAAAAAAGGAAAGGAAAGGTGGTATCGTTATTAATTTCATAGCAGGTACTCTATCGTTTTTTATTACATCCCCTGTCATATAGTGCATCTCTTTCATGAGACACTAATATGATTATTTAAAAATCTAATCTAAAAAAATCCCTGAAATGTTCCAATCTGATTTATTTTATATTTTTCTGTTTGATCTTAACGGGATAATAATCCTGGAGAAATTTTTTAAAAGTTGGAAAACCGAACTGGAATGAGATATTTTTGGTAATAACCGTAAACATAAACAACAGATAAATGAAAAGGCCCCTTGTATTTCCTGCAACTGAAGAAAAGGATATGGAATTTCAAAATCTTATTAAGTTTTTTAATGAGACCCTTGGATTTTGCCCAAACAGTGTCAAAACGATGTATCATCGGCCGGGAATCGCACGTGCTTTTATTGAAATGAACAAAGCTGTAATGGAGAACAAGGGAAGGGTCAGCAGTTCGCTTAAAAGAATGATTGGATACATTAGCAGTAACGCAGCCGGATGCAGGTATTGCCAGGCTCACACCATACGAGCTGCCGAAAGGTATGGAGCGGATGCAGAAAAAATAGATCATATCTGGGATTTTAAAACACATAGTGCTTTTACCGAAGCTGAACGGGCCGCTCTCGAATTTGCATTCGCCAGCTCAACAATCCCAAATTCTGTAAACGATTCTGTAGCTGATAGTTTGAGGCAGTACTGGGATGATGGAGAAATTGTAGAAATTCTTGGAGTCATATCCCTTTTCGGGTTTTTGAACAGATGGAACGACTCAATGGGAACTGAAATCGAAGAAGGAGCAGTTGAATCGGGAAATAAGTATTTAAAAAAGAAAGGCTGGACAGAGGGTAAACATAAATATTAAGTTTGGAAGCCAAGTGAAGTCAATTTGGGCTTGTTTTATTTTATTTATTAACCGTTTTGGTTTTTAAAGAGAACTTAGTAAAGCAGCCCTCAGAAAAAAACATTTTTATACATATCCATTGCAGAGTTTAATGAAAAAAATCACAATCCGGACAGATGCCGGCTATGATATTGTTTTAACTCATTTTGAACCGGAAACGGAAGGCGATAACGTTGTGCTGATTGTGCCTGCTAACGGAGTTAAGCAATCTTTCTATTCCGGTTTTGCAGTGTATCTCTGTAATCAAAATATTGCTGCTTTTACATTCGATTATGGCGGTATCGGTGAATCCAAAAATGGTGATCTTCGTTCGTTTGATACATCCATTATAAACTGGGGTAAGAACGATCTCGAAGCTGTACTCTCCCACATTAAAACTGTGTACAGTGATAAAAAATTAAAGATCATTGCCCACAGTATGGGCGGACAAATTATAGGCCTGGCACCATCATCAGTGAATGCAGATAAATTTATTTTTACTGCCGTACCATCTGGTTACTGGAGATTCTGGAAAGGATTTGAAAGGGTTAAAATGCTGAATGCCTGGTATGTATTATTCCCCGTTTTAACCAATATTTTTGGCTATATGCCAACGAGCCGTGTCAGTTCCATGGAAGATCTGCCTAAAAGTGTGGCGCGACAGTGGCGAAAATGGTGCCTTAACCCCAACTACATGTTTGATTATTTGGATGATTTGGAAACAAACTATGAAAGGCATACTTGCAGATTAGTGTCTTACAGCATAGAAAATGACACATTTGCCCCGAAAGAAGCGGTTGACTGGCTGACAGAAAAATACGTGAATACCCAATCCGAACGAATTCATCTGCGTCCTGATGATTTTGGTGTCGACAAAATCGGACATTTTGGCTTTTTTAAAC
>JBHJOO010000602.1:0-9222 GCA_050329675.1 Balneolaceae bacterium | reverse complement strand
CGGGACACTCGATGAAAGCCACATGCGTAAAAGAACAGATCTTGATTTGATCTATACGCAAAAAAAGTCACTGCTGCTGGATATGAAAGTTGTTGCAGCAACTGCCCTGCAGATGATTCGGTTTGATACAAACGGGCACTAATCTCCTGCCGGCGGCTTTCAAATAGGCAGTCGTTTGAATTTCGTCTTGTCCACATCCAAATTTCTTGGTGATAAATGCGGGTTGGTCTCCAATTTGTAAATTTCAACTTGTTATCTGCAATCTGAAACAGATACAGAAAAATTGTATAGACGAGGGTCGTCATTTGAAACACAAAATTATATATTGAAATCGCTTTAAAATTTGTACTGCTCCACAAGAGCTTCAAAGTGAATTACTTTTTTTGCATCGGCCGGGTCAAACAGAAAAGGTTTCACATCTTTTGCCAAAGTTTCCATGTCCAAATGCCGACATTTCTCCAAAATGCCCTTCCTTAACGCTTCCGGATCAGATACTGAGATCTTGTCGTTAAGATAATGGTAATCAGGCTGAATATTTCTGCCCATTAGAAAAACAAGGTCGTAAAAATCCCGCCCCTTATTTCGATCCCGATTGAGAATTGCATATATCTTTTGAGCCATCAACATGGTAAGGGGTGTTGTCAGGATCGTTGTAAAAACGTCAAAACGGTTTAAAATAAACCGCTCCGGTTCATAATCAAAATGCTGAGGCTCCGTATCAAGCTGTATAAGAATCTTTTCTTCCCGGTGCCCGGACAACCCCTCATCATATAACAATCCCGGAAACTTTATGTGGCAATGCCACGCTCCTTTCATTACCATTTTCAATTGTGTCTGATATCCTTCCCGGTAAAGTTGCTTTTCTATCTCTTCTGCCACGAGTTCAAAATCCTCTTCTTCCAATGTGATATTATCAAAATCCAGATCTTCGGAAAACCTTCGGTTTCCATGTACAATCCGCAGGCAGGTACCACCTAAAAAACAGAATCCGGTAGCATAAGGGCTTTCGAAGATGATTTCCAGTATTTTGTATTGTAGGTATTCCCTTAGCATAAAGCGCGGGAAACGGTGAAGGTCATCCGGGAAAAAAGATTTTATCTCACTAAGTGTCAGCATCCAGAAAATTTCTTAGAGTGTTAATTCTGTTGCTTAAAGCAACTGAATGGATGTACTCTTCATACATTTTGAGTTTGTCAGTTGAAATAAGCTCTTTGATTTCAACCGGATTCCAGCGGAGAGCTTTGATATCTTCTACTTCATTTACTTCATTGTGCAGGTACAGGTAATCAATGATTGCCTTTTCCGGTTCGGCGATGGCATAGTGGTGGTTAATCCACGATTCCAGATGATAACCGAAAAAAAGCGTCGGTTTCAAATGGCGATAGGTGAATGAACCGATTGGCGTATTAAATGAATTTGTTTTCAGGGTTGAACAAGAGGTTATTTGAAAGACTCCCTCCGGTATGAATCCATATTTTGACAAAGCGGATTCCAGTGATACATAAGACGGACTGTACAGTTCATTGGCCGTATAAAATAGAAATGATTCATTTATTTCCTGATCAGAAAAAAAATAAAACCGGTTTCGAAGTTTTTTGATATATCCCTTTTCCTGCCATTCCACCAGCCTCCGGCTATCAAAACCGGGGAAATATTTTTCAATTTCACGGACCGAAAAGCTCGGAAAGTCTTTCAATTTTTTTCTGAATTCTGTATAGATCATGCTATTTTATTTCTGAATTTTGTGAAAAATAACAATTTTCAGAAATAATTGTAAGTGCAGAACTCCTGACTTAACATAAAAGTTCAAGTCGTGATTTTGTAGTTGCATCAGATTTGTACCGGGTTAGTTGTGTGTTAATTATGGTCAAGCTATGTTAGGGATGGACATGAAAGTTGAAAGTTGAATGTTGAAGGTTTCTACATAAAAAACCTGTAACATTCAATACAAAAACAACTCTTGGATATAGAATGCAGACGGTCGGCGGAGTAGGCAGTGGACAGTAGGCAGTTGAGCAGAGCGAAAACATGACAGCGTGCGCAGCTCCTGTCAGCGTTGAAGCGGATTTGTGGCTGGGTTTGTTGAATCGTAGAATCGTAATTTTTTTAATCTCAGTCATACTTAAAGAGATTTCACTGCGTGTTCGAAAGTAGTAGGCAGTGGACAGTAGGCAGTAAGCAGTATGTAGTATGTAGTATGTAGATTGTAGGTGCCTAAATATTGATCTCCAGTTCTATCCCGAGGGATCGGGACTGCGAAAGACACGCAGCAGTTCTCCAGTTCTGCAATTAAGCGGTTCTGCAGTTTTAAAATAGCGACGTAAAGTAAAGAAAAACCCCGGTTCGGCAGCGTCATGACATTCACCTTGGTTCCACAGGCTGTAAGCCTGCCGCAGACAGGTTTCTTTTCATTATTGAATCAGTGCATAAATCTTCTTGTGTTGCCCAAGCAGGGTTTTCTCTGCCTCAGGCTTACAGCCTGACTGGATTATATTTATCGCTTTTCCCCAGGCGCTGCCTGGGGCTGTGTTGCGACAGGCCTTCAGCCTGGTTTTCACGGATTTTTGAATCTGACAGTTGAATCGTTATTTTTTTTATCTCAGCCATACATAAGAAGATTTCGCTACGTGTTCGAAAAATGAGCTCGACTTCGTTCCGCTGAAAGCGTTACATGGGCAGTTGCCACAAAAACGAGATCCCTCGATCCGCCGGAAAGCGCGGCGGCCTACCGGTGACAGTTTGTTAGTAATGGTGTTTTTGGACTTTCATCAATACTTTTTTCCTACACGAACACACCCCTAAATCCCCTCTCGAGAGGGGACTTTATACTGTCACCGTTAAAATGGTGTTGCCTGCATTTGGGCAAAATTAAGTTCGGGAAGACAGGGGGGGGTAGAGAGCGGCGGATATCCGACTCATTTTGGGAACTGCATTTTTTTCCACCCGCCGAAGCGGAACGCCAGGTGCTGCTGATCGCAAAAATTGTCCATTAACTATTTACCAATCATTCCTTCCTTAATCTATTTAAAACTCCCTGCACTACCCTTTATTCAGGGATTTTTTTTATGGGGTTTTCCAGTAACCATTGGTACTTTTATTGAAAAAGGATATAAAAATACCTGCAAATGCACCGGCAACCATCAGCCAGTTGAACCAATCACCATAAAGGGCATAGAAGGTTTTTTTATCTGATGGATAGATATTAAAAGTAAATCCGGTTCTGACCCAATAATCTGTTTCTACATGAACGCTTCCATCTGGGGCGATGATTCCGGATATACCATTATTGGCACTCCTAACAATCCACCGGCGAAATTCAATGGCCCGGAGCCGTGCATAAGCAAAATGTTGAATGTGACCACTCGTATTCCCCCACCAGCCATCATTGGTGATAATCGTAATGAAATCGGCGCCGTTATTTACAAATTGCCTGACCCATCCGGGAAATACCGAATCATAACAAATCAGTGCCGGCGTTTTGAATCCATTTATATCAAATAGTGTGGCTTCGGAGCCTTTATCATATCCCATTAACGAAGACCAGTCAATCCAACCGGTTTTATCGATGGAATGAAAAAAGTTGACAAAAGGAAATCCTTCTACAATGGGAACAAGGCGCCCTTTCTCATACACGTTGTTGGGCTTACCAGGTTTGAAATGAAATGCGGCGTTATATACATTGTATGGACCGCTTCTGCCAACACCCCTTGTTAATGGGGGTGCTTCATTTTCCATGTAATATTTCACGTAGCCACTTCCGGTTATCAATGAGGTATTCCATATCGCGAGGGAATCTTTTATTCTGTCACCGGCTGATGATTGGAGAGTAAGTGCGGTTTCGAGAGCATTTTCAGGCCAGATTATGACGGATGTATTTTCTGTTCGAACAGAATCACTAATTTCAAGATGCGCTGTAAGCAATTCCGTAAAGGAATTGTATCCTCCCAGATTTTCATAGGAATCGAGATTTGGCTGGATAACTGCAACCTCAACAGGTTCTGCTTGTTCATCATCGCTGTAAAATAACAGGCTGATAATTGAAAAAAACGGAAATATCAAAAAGACAATGATTCCCTGAAAAAAAACAGGCGTTGAGAATTTTTGAATGGAATGATAAAAAAGTGCAGATGAAAAGGTGATCCAGAAACTGATTCCAAGATAACCTGTTATGGAAATAAACTGGATAATACCAGGGAAATTGGACCATCCGTTGCCAAGTGCAAGCCACGTCCACGCAAGATCCCAGTTGTGATGTAGAAATTCGTATGCAACCCAAAGGCATGCAATCAATAAACCGGAAAAGTAAGGCTTAATTTCTTTTAGCAGCAGTTTTCTGATAAAAAGAAACGGTATAACCATTAACAAGCTGTTTGCTAAAATAGCTGCGATTCCTCCTGCAACAGTTGCAAAAGTCAGCCAGTAGGTAGTGATTATATTCCAGAGAATAAATGATGGGTATAGATAATAAACAACCTGCCGGGAAGAATGACTCAGTTCTGTAGTCCGCAACAAAAAAATAAATGCAGGGATTTGTGCAACAGCTATATCAAATGGCGGAAATGATAATCCAAGCAGCACACCCGCTGTAATAGATAGTGGCCAGGGCCTATTCCAGAATAATTTTGTCATTTAAAAAATTGTTAGCAGGGGAAATGAATTCTGTAAGTGAAGTTATTTTGTTTTCAAAATAAACATGATTTTTTTTGATTCATATTATCCTGTATAATTTCTGTGTGATATCCATCTTATTCATCCCGGCACGGGTCGGGACTGACCCGAATGATGAAATCGAATTCGCAGGCAAAACGAGTCATCCGATAAATATAAAGACCACATCAAGGCCAGATAAACTATTCCTCATATCCTTTACCCGAAATTACAATAACAAATTCACCTTTAGGTTTATTTTCTTTCCAATAAGCGACAAATTCAGATATTGGACCACGCTGAATTTGCTCAAACTTTTTTGTCAACTCCCGGGCAACACAGATCAAACGGTTTGCACCGGCGAATTCTTGCAATTCGGTTAAAAATCTTAATACCTTGTGAGGGCTTTCATAACAGACGATGGTTATTTCCGATTCAGCTATGGCTTTGATGCGGGTTTGTCTTCCTTTTTTGGGAGGTAAAAAACCTTCGAAGATATAACGGTCGCATGGGAGGCCACTGGCTACGAGGGCTGTTGTACATGCATCAGGGCCGGGAATAACGGTAACGGTATGACCGTTCTGATGAGCTGAACGTACAGCCAGAAATCCCGGATCCGAAATCCCGGGCATTCCGGCATCACTGATAATGGCTATATTTTCACCGCTGTTGAGAAGATTGATAATGTGCTGAACTTTTTGATGTTCATTATGCTGATGAAACGAAAATGTTGGTTTGCTGATTGAATAGTGTTGTAATAATACCGATGAAGTTCTTGTATCTTCGCAGGCAATGCGATCCACAGAATTCAGTATTTCGGTTGCACGGGGTGTAAAATCACCCAGGTTTCCGATTGGTGTTGCAACAATATATAAAACAGACACAATATTCTATGATAATTTGCGGTTAAATCATGCCAAAGATAACAGCAAAAAATTGTAGTTTCCTGTTTCAAATAAAATTTTAAATAATTTCTGACAAATGGAATTTAAACCAACCGGAATAAATCATTTAACCCTTCGTGTAAACGAAATTGAACGAGCCCGTAACTTTTATGAAAATATACTCGGATTTGAACTCGTTCGTCAAATGGGCCAGAGTATGGCTGTTTATCGAATTGGCAATGAAGACACACTGGTAATTGTAGAAGCAGAAACAAGTTATGATCCAAATTCACGGGATTTCCGTATGGATCATTTTGGGTTTTACCTTGACAGTAATGAGATGGTTGATGAAATAGCCGGATATTTCAGGGAAAATGAAGTAACCATATTATCGGGGCCGGCTAACAGAAAAAGAGGACGGTTTGTTTTTGTCTCCGACCCTGATGGAAATATGATTGAATTTTTTCATGAGCAGCAGAATTAACCCGCATTTCTGCACAATTACTGCAAAATGTCAGCAATTAAAGCTCATTTTATTGATGGCATGTTATTTGCATGATTAAGTACTGAAAAATTTACCGATAATGAATAAAAAGAAACGTTTTAAAAAGCATAATATGAATAATAAAAATCAGGATATCGAGTCGCCTGATGTACAGACTGATGAAGAAACAAAGAATATAACTCAGTCTGAGGAGGTGTCTGATGACAATGAACTCATCCTGGAGCAGCAAAAAAGAATTGATGAGCTTGAGTATGAACTAAATGAAGCTAAAGAAGCCGGTTTGCGCCGGGCAGCAGAAATGGAAAATTTCCGGAAACGGCTTCAGCGCGAAAAGCAGCAGATTTTTGAACAGGCCAGGATTACAGCTCTTGAGGATTTTTTACCCATTAATGATGATTTAATACGGACATTACAAGCTATTGAAAATTCTGATGCTGATAAATCAGTAGTTGAAGGAATTCAATTGATTGCCAATAAATTTAATGATGTACTTGAGAAAAAAGGAGTTCAAAGAATAGATGAAACAGGCGTACCGTTTGATGTCGACGTGCATGACGCACTGTTCAGGCAAAAACCGGAAGATGATTCAATAGAAAGCAATATTGTATTACAAGTGGTTGAAAACGGATATAAAATAAATGACCGAACAATACGGCATGCAAAAGTAATTGTTAGCGAATAGATCAAAACTAAAATGGCTAAACGAGATTATTATGAAATTTTAGGTGTCAGCAAGTCAGCAGATGAAGCTGAGATCAAAAAAGCTTATCGAAAAAAGGCAATGAAATATCATCCCGATAGAAATAAGGGGGATGAACAGAATGCCAAAAAATTCAAGGAGGCTTCGGAAGCGTACGAAGTATTAAGAGATCCGCAGAAAAGGCAGCGTTATGATCAGTTTGGCCATGCAGGAGTAAATGGGGGAAGCTCCGGTGGTTTTGAGAATGCTACGTATGAAGATATATTCAGCCATTTTAGTGATGTTTTTGGAGCCGATTTCTTTGGCGGGGATATATTTGGCGGCGGACAGCGCACACGAAGCCGGAGCAGAAGGAGTACAGGCAGGCCGGGTTCGGATATGAAACTACGTGTTGCTTTAACTCTTGAAGAAATAGCGTTTGGTGCTGAAAAAACCCTGAAAGTCAAAAAACATGTGAAGTGTGACCAGTGTAACGGTACCGGTGCTGAAACCGAATCCGACTTCGAAACATGCGGCACTTGTAATGGTATGGGCGAAGTACGGCAGGTATCAAAAACGATGTTCGGCCAATTTGTAAATGTTCAGCCATGCCCCAATTGCCAGGGTGAAGGCCGTGTAATTCGTAATAAATGCCGGAAGTGTCATGGCGAGGGACGCATTCGCGGAGAAGAGAAAGTTAAAATTAATATACCCTCAGGCGTTGCTAACGGTAATTATATTACCATGCGCGGACTGGGAAATGCCGGTATTCGGGGCGGAGAACCCGGGAATCTGATTATAATCATCGATGAAAAAGAACATGAACATTTTGAGAGGGACGGCAATAATATTTATTACGATCTGATGCTGAGTGTGCCCGATGCCATTCTTGGTACAGAGGTGGAAGTGCCTACACTGAAGGGTAGAGCCAAAGTAAAAATAGAACCGGGTACACAACCGGGTAAATTGCTGCGCATGAAAGAACGCGGTATCCGCGGGTTAAACAATTCAGGAACCGGTGATCAGCTTATTAAGGTGAATGTCTATATACCAAAAAACAAAGACCTGAGTGATTCGGAACGCAAACATGTGGAAGCCCTGCGAAGAGGTGACCATTTTGATGCCTCCAACGCCGAACACAGGGAAAAAAGCTTTTTCGAAAAGATCAAAGATGTATTTGCGTAACACGGGTTTCACGCAAAGCGCGCGGAGAAAATACATGCGCCAAGAACGCGGAGAGATTTTGCCAGGGCCTGCATGCTGAGAGCCTGTATAAAATTTCTCTGCGATCTTTGCCTCTCGGCAGCCTCCGCGTGAAACCCAAAACAGAGATCTCTCCATGCAAAGTAGGATTGCAAAAAACGAATAATAATTCGAGGAGCAAAGACTAAATACTATCACGTTACTGAAAAAAAAGATGGAATAATTGAATTGAGTCCTCGCGAACTGGTTCATCCAGACGAGATTTCTGAAAAGACCTTACATATGATAGATAAAGCTGTAAAGAAATTTTAAAGAATGTGAAGTTCCAGAAACTATTGACCTGGAGGAATTGGAGCAGCGCCTCGACTAAATCAGGAGCTGAATATGTTTAAAATTCGAATGGGAATTCCTGAAATGAAAGATTTTTGGGATAATCTGCTTACAAAAGGATTAAATTATCGGATTTACCTTCTTAAGACATTAATGCTTTATTTGGTTAGCTAACAAAGGCACCAGTCGTGTGATTTTATCGATTCCATTCTGCATTCGGTATAGGTATCCCAGGCATTCAGTGTGTATGTATATTAAACAGATGATGAACAGAAACAATTTTAATTCATAACACACGATGATGATGAGTTCAAAAATCAAGGCTGCAATTGTATTATTTCTTACCGTTTTATTTGTGACCTGTGCCGATAACCTGACAGACCCGGATTTGGATCCGGCTGAACCGAGACAATTATCAATAGCTGAAAAACAGCTTGTTGAAGCAGATCAGGTATTCAGCTATGACATATTCAAACGTACCGTAGCATCAGAAGAAGGTGAAAATGTGTTTATATCGCCGCTCAGTATCTCATTTGCTCTTGGTATGGCCCTGAATGGTGCACAAAACGAAACGTTTGACGCTATGCGTGACGCTTTGAGTTTTAACGACATGAACCTTGACAATATCAATGAGGGTTACCGTTCTCTGATTGAACTATTATCTGCTTTAGACCCTGAAGTTCAGTTTAAAATAGCCAATTCAATTTGGTCCCGTGAAGGATTTCAGGTGAAAGAGGATTTTATCGAGAGGCTTGAAACGTATTTTGATGCATCGTTTCGTGAACTTGATTTTAATGACCCCGAATCAATAGATATTATAAATAAATGGATTAACGAAAATACAAATGAACTGATTGAGAAAATTTTAGAAGAGCCGATACCAGAAGAAACCGTCATGTTTCTGATCAATGCACTTTTTTTTAAGGGCGACTGGATGAATCAGTTTGATCCGGAAGATACGGTAAAAGCCGATT
>JBHJOO010000375.1:0-6323 GCA_050329675.1 Balneolaceae bacterium | reverse complement strand
TAAATACCGGCGAAAAATTACTGATAAACAGGAGATAAGATTCGGCCCGACTTTTGAGAGTATTAAAGTAACTCAAAATCTTGATAAATTTGTAACTACAGAAACCGCCGGACTAACTGAAGACGATTTCAAAACTCACCCGATACTTGGATTTGAAACAACCTATCAGACGAGTGAAAAAGATCCTTTTACATTTCACAGAAGAAAATTTCGTTTTCGGTTTGGATCTCATTTCACTTATAATTTCAGAGACGAAACGGCCCTGTTGAAACTAAATGCAAGTACATCGATCATTCGCGAGATTCTTTTTCCTGATTTCGTTTGGGCTTCAAGAGCCGGGGTAACGGCCAATATTGGTTCTTACAGATTTTTTCAGGCAAATACTATTGGTGATACGGGTGTTTTTTTCAGATCAAACAGTGGTTTTTTTGATACGGCCAACTTCAGAGGCATGGCAAGAGACCGTTTTTCCGGCCGTACATCAATGTATCATAACACGGAATTTCGATATAAACTTTTTCAAGTTGACTCCTATGTTCTGCCGGGTGAATTTGGTATTTTAACCCTGTTTGATCATGGTAGAGTCTGGACATCGGGTGAAAATTCCCGTGTGTGGCATTATGCATTTGGTGGTGGTATATGGTATAATTTTTTTAATAGTTTGGTGATCAGCGCAACCTTGGCCAAATCAGATGTAGATACCAATGCTTCACTTTTATTAGGCTTTATGTTTTAAAGGAGAATATGAAACAACTGATTAATAAATTTTACGATGTGCGCCCTGGTGAATGGTACGTAACCATTGCCATGTTTTTCATCAACTTCTTTTTGATGGTTGTTCTCTATTTTTTAAAACCCGCGAGAGATAGTCTTTTTCTCGTGGAATTGGGTGCCGCACAACTGCCCCTCGTTTTTATATTGGTTGCCGTTATTTCCATTCCGGTTACACAAATTGTATCGAAGCTGGTACAATCATACAACAATTTCCGCGTATTTTTGTGGACAAACTTCATCGTAATTTTAAACCTGCTTATTATCCGGGGTCTTTTCTGGATAGATCAGGATTGGGTTTACACGCTTTTCTATATTTGGGTGAGCGTTTATAGCATTCTGATTATTTCTCAATATTGGGTATTTGCCAATGAACTCTATAATACATCTCAGTCCAAGCGACTTTTTTCTCTGCTGAATTTGGGGGCTATTCTGGGAGCTATTGCCGGCAGCCAGTTCTCGAGTGTTGTTGTTAAGGTTTTTGATCTTCCCACAGAAAATCTTCTCTATTTAAGTATAGGGGTTATCTTCATAGTTATGGCAATGATTTACTCCCTGAAAGGAAGAAGTAAATTTGAATCTGAAGATGATCACGGTTTTGAAAATCCCGGTGCAGGCACAAGGCAGGTATTTAAAGGAATAATCCGTTCAAGATATCAGTTTCTTGTTGCGGCTATTATCGGAGTAGCCATGCTTATATCTACTCTTGTTGATTATCAGCTGAAGGCTGTTGCCGCAGACACTTTCCCCGACAAAACAGATCTTACTGCTTTTATGGGTACTTTCTATGCAGGCTTGAGTCTTGCTTCGCTTTTCATCCAGATTTTGTTTTCCGGCCGTATTCTCAGAAGAATGGGTGTTGGCGGAGGCCTTTTAACACGTCCGGTGGGTTTATTTATCGCTTCTGTTTTAATGATGTTTGAACCGGTTTTAGCTGTTGCGGTATTTTTGGGAGGATTTGATGGCGCAACACAATACTCAATAGATAAAACAAGCCGTGAAATTTTGTTTCTGCCATTCTCTCAGAGGATGAAGGAACGAATTAAGTTTTTTATGGATGTTTTTGTGGATAGATTTTTCAGGGGAATCGCCGGATTTATTTTGTTAGGCCTTGTATTTATTGCAGATTTCAGTGTACAGCAAATTGCTTATGTAGTTACGGCATTTATCCTCGTTTGGATTGGTCTTGCCTGGAGAGCCAGGAAAGAGTATGTGGAACAGTTCAGAGATTCAATATCCAAGAGGTATCTGGATATTGGCGGAAAGGGATTAGACCTGAATGAACCTGAAACAGTAGAGATTATTAAAAAAGGTCTTGAGAGCAAAAATACAAATAAAATCCATTATGTTTTAAAATTGCTTGAAGGTCATAATGTCGATGTATTTGCTGAAAAATTAATTGAGCTTCTTGAGCATGAATCAAACGAAATACGCCTGCAGGCCCTGCGGTTGCTTAAAAGTATTCCGGGAAAAGATTACACAAAGAATATTATCTGGCTTCTTGATGAAAATGATACGGAGCTCAGGCTGGAGTCAATCCATTACATTTGCATGCATACGGACGGTGATCCTGAAAAAATTCTTATGAATTACCTGAAGAGTGATTCAGTTGATTACAAAGCAGCTGCTTTGGGATGTATAAGCAAACATGGCGGAGATGAAGACCATAAGATGATCAGTGACGATATGATAGAATCAATCATCAATCAGAAACATAAAAATGTAAATCTGGCGAGAGCTCAGGTTGCTCAGGTTTTAAAATATATAAGGGGAGATAAAGCCAGAAAATATTTGCCCGTTTTGCTCAATGATCCGTCACCAGCTGTACGGAAAGAAGCCATCCTGAGCATGGGTGAAGTTAAAGATGAAGCATTCATACCACTATTGATACAGAATTTAAACGATAAGCACCACGCACTTGAAACCCGCAGAGCCCTTGCCAATTATGGACAAAAATATATCAATCTGATCAGTTCTTACTACCACAGCGGAGATTTCTCACGTGAAATTTGCAGAATTATTCCAAAAGTGCTTGCTGAAATGAAATGGCAGCAATCTGTTGATAAACTATTGGAGATGCTTCAGGTAGAGACGAAACCGGAGCAACGTCTTTATCTGCTTAAATCACTCAATAAACTGAGAGGTTCCGGCAAAAAATTCCGGTTTAATGAAGAAAAAATCAGAGAACAAATATACTATGAACTGAATAATTATTATACGTTTGTTTTCATCTATTATCAGCTTCCCGACAGAAAACAATTCGGGTTGCTTAAAAAAGCACTTCATGAACGATTAGATCAAATCAAAGAACATATATTCCGCCTTCTTGGCCTGATTTATAATCCGAAAGATATGTATGGAGCCTATCTTGGTCTACAAAGTATTAATGAAGAAAACAGGGCAACTTCCATAGAGTTTCTGGATAATGTTTTGGATCGGGAATTTCATGAGGAACTGATCCCCGTAGTTGATCCGGTTTCAATTACGGATACTGTTGAAAGAGCAAAGAAATATTTCGGTATCAAAATCGAATCCTATACGGATGGAATGTTATTACTCTTAAACGGGGACGATGACTGGCTGAAAACCTGTGCGATGTATGGTATAACATCTCAATGTCCTGAAGCTCTTAAAGAATATGTAGTAAACTCAGTGAAAGACAAAAACCCTGTTATTAAAGAAACAGCGCAACTTGTTGCTGACAGATTTTAACATTTTGAAATCCGTTGATATCACACATATTGAAAAAGTAATGATACTTCAAAATGTTGCTCTCTTTTCTGAGTTTCCGACAAAGGATCTATCATATCTTGCAGATATTGCACATTATATAAGTATTGAGAGTGGATGTTATCTTTTTAAAGAAAATGAATCTTCAGATTCACTTTATATACTTCTGAGCGGAAAGGTTAATATGTTAAAGGAAGGAGAAGTTCTTTATCACATTAAAAAATATGAAACGGCAGGAACATTTGGTTTTTTTACACGGGAACCTCGTATTTTTTCTGCATTGTGTGTAAAACCATGCCGTGTTATTGGGTTCAGAAGCACGTCATTTTTTGACTTGATTGAGCAAAGAGGGCATTTAGCACAATATTTGTTAAGATATTTTTTGAAGTCAGCCGCCGGAAAATAAATAGAATCCTGAATCATTATATATTGTAAATAAAAAAATGGAAACAATTATTGAAAAAGTGATGCTGCTTCAGAATGTGGAATTGTTCTCAGATGTTCCGACTGAGCAGCTGTCACATCTTGCATCAATAGCTGAGGTTAGACATATTGATCAGGGAAAAATATTGTTTCACGAAAATGATCCATCTGATGCTCTTTATATTCTGATAAGCGGAAAAATTAATATGGTTAAGAATAATTCTACCATTTATGAAATAGGCGATTTTGAAGCGGTAGGAACGCTTGGCTTTTTTGACCAGGAACCACGCATTTTTACAGCTGTTTGTGAAAAACCGTGCCGAATGCTTGAGATTGACAGTACGGCTTTTTTTGATCTTTTGGAAGAACGGATCCATATAGCACGATACCTTCTTAAATATTTTGTAAAACGGTTGCGTGCTGTGTACGATGGGAGCTCTGAAACGCTGATTTTGAGTTCAAAAAAACAAAAAGTAATTGAGGATTAATTATTTTGGATACTGCAAGGATTTTAATGTGGCTTCAACTTCTGTTTCGCATTGTGCTTGCTGCAGTGCTTGCTTTTGCCGGTATTTTAAAACTTATCGACAATACGGCATTATTCGAAACGGTAGCATATATAACATGGCTTCCTGTTTGGGTGAAATCACTTATTATCGATTTTTTGCCATGGACCGAAATTGCACTTGCAGTTCTTCTGCTTCTGAAATGGCAGTTTAAATATGTACTACCGTTTGTAACACTGATATTTTTGGGCTTTTTTGGATTTGCAATTTATGGTTTTGCCACAGGGATGGAAGGTGACTGCGGTTGTTTTGGCGATCTGGCTGACAGCAGCTTCGGCTGGGGTATGATTTTCCGGAATGCAGCATTTGCGGCCATGGCAGGATTTCTGTTTTACAATACAGATAAAAGTAAAAACCTGTCTGAACAGTAATATTTAACCTGATTCAAAAAACTCGGACTTTTCCAGAAAATAAGGTTCAAATACTTTTTTTAAAGTATCGTATTGATTCAAATCAGGATCTACTCCCGTAATTTTCCAGGCATAATTTTTAGCCTGAGACAATAGCTTTTGATCTTCCACTATATCAGCATATTTGAAATCGGGCAGCCCGCTTTGCTTGGTTCCTAAAAAATCACCAGGTCCGCGTAATTTAAGATCAGCCTCTGCTATTTCGAAACCGTCTTGCGTTTCAACCATTTTTTGCAAACGGTATCTGCCATCCCTGCTTATTTTATCACCCGGAATCAAAATACAATAACTTTGCCGGGTTCCTCTGCCAATTCTTCCCCGGAGCTGGTGCAATTGAGACAATCCAAATCTTTCTGCATGCTCAATAATCATAACGTTGGCATTTGAGACATCCACACCCACTTCTATTACTGTAGTGGTTACAAGTATATCAAGATTTCCAGACACAAAGCTGTTCATAACAGATTCCTTTTCATCACTTTCCATTCGTCCGTGAAGCAGGCCGATTCTAAAATCGGGAAAATGTTTTTTTAGTTTTTCGAAACCAAGAGTTGCATCTTTCAAGTCTAATGCTTCCGACTCTTCAATTAACGGATAAACAAAATAGACCTGTCCGCCCTCCTTAATATTCGCATATAGAAACCTGTATAAATCCATTCGCTTCTTTTCAGTACGGATTGCCGTTTTTACCGGCTTACGGCCAGCAGGCATTTCCCTGATTAGCGAAATATCAAGATCACTATAAATGGTCATAGCCAGTGATCTCGGTATGGGAGTTGCCGACATGACAAGAAGATGAGGATGGTTCCCTTTTTGAAGAATTTGCGAACGCTGTTTTACGCCAAACCGGTGTTGCTCATCAATTATAGCAAGTCCCAGGTTTTGGAATTGAACAGATTCCTGAATCACGGCGTGAGTACCAACAACAATGTTACAATGCCCGCCTTCAATGGATGTTAAAACATCTCGTCTTAACTTTGTTTTTTGTTTCCCTTTCAGCATTCGGATCTCAATATCCAGTCCGTCAAAAAATGACGATAACGTGCGATAGTGCTGTTCGGCCAGGATTTCAGTCGGTGCCATAAATGTAGCCTGAAAACCGTTATCGACAGCCATGAGCATTGTACCGGCAGCAACAACTGTTTTTCCCGAACCTACATCTCCCTGTATAAGCCGGCTCATCTGCAGGCCGGAAGTAACATCATTTCGAATATCGCGTAAAGCGTGTTTTTGATCACTGGTTAGCTGGAAAGGTAATTTTTTATTAAAAAAGGCAGAAGTTAGTGGCCCCGTTTTTTCAAAAATATGACCGTTTGTTCTTTTCCGGTTCAAGTGTTTAATTCTTGCCATACTTAACTCAAACAGGAATAGTTCTTCGAATTTAAAACGTTCAAGAGCTTCTGTTGCCTGCTTCAGGGATCCG
>JBHJOO010000549.1:0-2406 GCA_050329675.1 Balneolaceae bacterium | reverse complement strand
GGCTTTTGAAGAACTGTAAGAGAGAGAGAGAGAGAGAGAGAGAGCATCCAGACGGTTAAGGTTGTTTTCCTGAACCCGGATCATTTTTTGATACTCAGGAAAACTGACTATCTGTTTATACAATTCATCCAAATATTTACAGAAAAAATTTTAAGCGTAAGCTGATAATTTACTTTGATATTAATTCGGTTTTACTCATCTTACTCTTTGATTTATCAGGGTATACACATAATCAATTAAGTATGCAGTAGGATAAGATGAATAGAGTTGGTCTTTGCCTGTTGACATCATTACTCCCATTGCGGGTATCCACTCTTCGCGCCCTCATATCTGCACAACTCAGCGTTCTATCTGCGTAAATCAGCGAGAACCCAACACCCGGATATTTTTCTCGCTGATTTTCTCTGAGTTAGACGCTGATTTCCGCAGATTGATATCTAACGTTGGCTTAACCTAAAGTTTATTTACAATTCGTGAAATCGATTTTTTGAGAGAGGACACATTGAAATTTATCAGTAAGCCCAACTTTTTGCCAGATAATTTTAAATACGTTAATAGTTGTTTGTGATGTACATCATGTAACGCATCCACCGATTTAATCTCAACCATGACTTTGTCATTCACAAGCAAATCCATTCTGAATCCATGATCCATTTTTATCTCTTCATAGGCAATCGGAACACCCACCTGAGTTTTTACATTAAATCCGGCATTCCGCAATTCATAAACCAAAGCTGTTTCATAAACCGACTCAAGCAATCCCGGGCCTAAAGCTGTATGAACTCTAAATGCAGCTCCACGAATAGCGTAAGAAATTTCATTTTCATGCATATATCTCTCCCATTTTGATGAATAATTAATGTCATAAATAATAATTAATTATGTATAAAATATGAAATCAAAAATCTGCGCAACTCAGCGTTCTATCTGCGTAACTCTGCGAGAACCCAACACCCGGATTTTTTCTCACTGATTTGCGCTGAGTAAGGCGCTGATTCGCGCAGATTAATATCGGGCCTGATCATTCATTCTATTTCAAAAGCAACATTTTCCGTGAAAGCACAGCGTCACCGGTTTGTAAACGATAGAAATATAAACCGCTTGATAACGATGAAGCATCAAAACGAACCTCGTGGGACCCTGAAGTCATACGGGAGTTAATCAGTACAGCTACTTTTCTCCCTATGACATCGAATACCTCAAGGCGGACGTCCGATGGAGAATTCAACTCAAACCGTATATTTGTACTCGGGTTAAACGGGTTGGGGTAATTCTGATGGAGGGTGTGCTTTTCAGGCAATTCTGAAATAAAACCTTCATTCGAGGTAGCGATCCCTAAATTGGGATTTACCAGGGCCCATCCGATATTGTTATTTTCATGAATCTCCTGCACTTCATTGGCCTCATCGATAACCACATACACTTTGGATTCACCGCTTAATCCCTCGGGCATCACCCACCCTTCAAGGTTAATAATCTGGCTTCTTCTTGCATTGATTCGCGGTATTACAAATTCACTGACCCCATTTTTATCCTGTAACAGTGTTCCTCCGTTTCTCGGGTCATCCAGATAAAACCTGACTGAGAAGGGTGTAAAATTATCCATCAGGCTGTAATTCTGTATTCGTGCGCTGATGGTAATCGTTTCGCCTGGTTCCGGAAGCAGCGGATCAAAAATAATGTCTCTTGTTTCTTCTCTTTGCAGCTGGGGATTTGTACTGCCGATACCTTTTTCCTGGTCATATCTCCACGGGAGGTTCATGGTTAAATCCGGTTTGCTGCCATACTTCTCTTTCCACCAGGAAGGGACACCAGCACTCACATCGGGCGATACCGCATAATCGAGTACCAAAGCTCCGTTCGAATCCCAATAAACAAACGGAGAAACAGTATATGTTTTATTCCCCAGGATAGAGGCTTCTATGGTGCCAAATTCTACCAGGAGTGCACTTTCATTGCGAACGGTGGTTTTGTGGGTGGATATTTGTTCGTTATTATATTCATCCGAAACCTTGCCGGTGAGGCTGGCCCGGAAGGGGCCAAAACCGCCGCTAACATTTGCTTCCAATGACCTGGAAACTTGCTGAAAGGCCGACTGTTCTCGTTGGGTTATGCTTTGTGAACTGAAGCGAAGTTCCCAGGTTTGGGTAGCTGTTCCCGACAGTTCCCAGGTGTCACCACCGCCTCCTTCAAAACCGCCGTTGCCAAAAAACGCAGCTCCCTCAGGCAGAGTAGCAGATTCTTTGTAGGAAAGTATGTTTCCAACCTCATGGTTCGGAATGTATTGCCGGGCATTGCCGCTCTTGCTACCCATCCAGGTATTTTGCAGGCTTTCAAGACCTTTCAGTTTGGGTACCACGGCAACTACACTACCTTCCCGCTCATTATTTGCATACACAGGATATT
>JBHJOO010000616.1:0-3131 GCA_050329675.1 Balneolaceae bacterium | reverse complement strand
AGGATTTTTGGGTACAGTTTGTCACGGGCAAAACTCCTCCTTTATTCAAGCTAACAAACTGAATTATAAAGGATTACAGGGGTTTTGCCCTCTTCTTTCGTGCAATATTCAGGCTAGTCGCTTCAACCCCATGACCCGCTCCGCTTCCAGGAGGTAAGGGGTTTCCGCTCCCCGGGCCATCCCCGGCCAGGCGCCAGGCTATGAACCCAGACTATGGGGATTGCTCTCATAGCGTTTTTTCAGCATCAGCATGGTGCTGATGGTGATGGAATTCAGCGTTGCATGCACGGTTTCGTTGATTTCCTCCATGATCAGGTTGAGAGTTTTTCCGACACCGGTATCCGCGCCACGCTCCTGTTGCTCACTTTCAATATGAAACGGCTCGAAGATATTAATCACATCCAGCAGGGTGGTGCGCCTGGCATTCCCGCTGAACTGGTAGCCACCGCCCGCTCCACGAACGGATTCCACCAGACCGGCCTTGTACAATTCACGCATTACCTTGGACAGGTGATTACTGGAAACACCGAATTTCCGGGCTATCTCGATTCTTGATATCTGCTCATCAGGTTTGTCAGCCAACTCCAGGATTGCATATAGTCCGAGCAGGGTTGCCCTTTGTAATTTCATGTTGGCCGGTCCTTTCGTTTAATCCAGATTCTTTTCCAGTTGCTGATAAGGGCCGGCGAGCATGCCATGGCTGCGAAAGAATGCCAGCAGCTCATGATCCTGGCGCGCGATCATGGTGCGTACCCGGGTGATCCCACGCTGCCGAAAGCACTCGCAGAGGGCATCCAGCATGCGGGTACCGATGCCGCTTAATCGCTTTTCCTTTTTAACACCGATAACGAAGACCCAGCCACAGGGGGGTGAACCGAATTCCCATGCCCTGATCTCGCCGATGATAAAACCCACCACCTGCTCATTTTGTTCCGCGATGAGAAAAAAACCATCTTCTTTTCTACTATGATATTTTTCCAGGGCATCATGCCAGTATTGCGGCTTGGCAGCATCACTGATTTCAGCATCAATTTTAATGATTGCATCCACATCTGCTGCGGATACTTCGCGTATATTCATTATTAGCTAACTAACTGAAATAAAAGAAAATAATGTTTAACCAATGATAAGCGTACATGAAATGGAATTATAGTACTATATTTCTGTTTATTGATTAAAAGTATTATAGTACTATAATACTAGTTAACGAATTACTTGTCCCCGTACCGGACACATAACCGATCTGCCAACACAGGAGAAGAACATCTATGTCTACAATAGCGGCAATGAGCGTAGAGACTGATTCAAGACCTGTACCATATCTGGTCAGCACGGAGGGTTCACCGCTGGAACCGGCGATCGTGGAGGCATTACGCAGTGTCTATGACCCCGAGATCCCGGTGAATATTTTCGAACTCGGATTAATCTATGATCTGCGTATCAGTGATGATGGTGCGGTAAAGGTGACCATGACCTTGACCGCACCTTCCTGTCCGGTTGCAGAAGAGATCCCGCGCTGGGTCAAGGAGGCGGTTGCTTCGGTTGATGGTGTGACCGGTGTCGAAATTGATCTGGTGTGGGAGCCGTTCTGGAAACCTGAATATATGGCGGAAGAAGCCAGATTGCAGCTCGGACTATGGTAATTCAGGTTTTCTGTGCCTTTGAGGCGGTGCTGGTTTTTTATAATGCTGGACAGGTCTAGAATCGGATACAAATTCGTCCCCTTCCAGGTGGAGGTGGAGAAGGGCAGATTAAGGCTGTTTGCAAAGGCCGTTGGTGAGACCAACCCGCTGTATACAGATGAAGATGTTGCGCTGCAACATGGATATCCTTCCTTGCCTGCGCCGCTTACCTATTCGTTCTGCCTTGGCAAGGATATTCCGGACCCCGCTGATACCCTGCACTTGTTTGATCTTGATTTCAGTGAAATCGTTCATGGTGAACAGGAATTTGAATTTTTTGAGGTAATTTGCGCCGGGGATGTTCTGCATGGTCAAAAACAGGTTGTCGATATTTATGAGCGGAAAGGCGGCGCCCTGGAATTTATTGTGGTGAGAACCGATTTTTCGGACCCGGACGGCAGGCCGGTGTGCCGAACTACCCAGACAATCATTGTTACCGGTAAAACTGCTGAGCGATGAATATGCCTGATTTCGATGCAATAACCATCGGTGAGTCCCTGCCGCCATTGCAACTGCCACCGTTGTCGCGTTTTACACTGGCATTATATTGCGGGGCTTCCGGAGACCACAATCCCATTCATGTAGATATCGACTATGCGCGTAACGTTGCAGGTCGGGATGATGTCATCGGCCATGGCTCATTAACCATGGCTTATCTCGGGCGTATGCTTGCCAACCGGGTACCACTGAAAAATGTCAGGCGCTTCAGTGTTCGCTTACACGCACCGACCCGGATTGGAGATGCAATCTTATGTACCGGAAAGGTTATCGAAAAGATCGACAAGGAGGAAAAACTGATCCGGGTTGCGCTGCGTGCAGAGACGGGTGCCGGTATATGTCTGGCATCAGGCGAAGCAGTATTGGTGTTCTGAATGAGCCTGTTAATAGCGGCTGATTTGATCCTGATCAAGGTCTGTAAGTGGTATGCAAAGTACCGTTAACGTGAATGTACAAGCAGGATCAGGGTTATGGATAGAGATGGCCGCCGTTGGGTAATGAATGCAGCGGGAGAGCCTTTTAGCGAGGAAGATTTTTCTCCGGTTCTCCCGCAACGTTACGAGGTTACAGTTGAAGTGGCAGGCTGCGGGGTCTGTCACACTGATCTCGGCTATTTTTATGATGGCATCAAAACGAATCATCCATTACCTCTTGCTCTGGGCCATGAGATCAGTGGCAGGGTAATTGCCACCGGTGATGCAGTCCGTCACCTTGAAGGAAAGTCCGTCATCATTCCGGCAGTAATGCCGTGCGGTCAGTGTGACCTATGCGCCAGGGGTTTGGGTAATATCTGCCGTTCCCCTATGGCGGAAGGTGTGTTTCAACATATGGTTGACAAAGCGGGGCTGGCGGACAAAATCGTGGTGGATTCAGCCGGCACGGGTAGCTGGCATGTGGGGCAAAAGGCGCATGTGGGCACGCGGCGGGAATTGGCGCGACATGGGATTTCTT
>JBHJOO010000314.1:0-3431 GCA_050329675.1 Balneolaceae bacterium | reverse complement strand
TCTATGTCTTCAGAAACTGTTATATCAAATTGTGAAAAAATTGAAATTCCATCAGAGATATCTAACACGTTAATTTTAACTCCAATCTCGCCCCAGAGTGTAGAACTTGTAACCAGTTTTCTGTTGGGCAAAAAACCGATAACTCTGAGAGTTGGTAAATCAGAACTACTCCATGTTAAACTCTCAACAAAATTCCCCTTCAAATCGAATTTATCAATTCTGGAACCGCTGTTATTATCCAGGTATAGAAATTCTCCATCGATAGCCAATCCCCGCGGCCTCATTAAATCACCGGGGCCTTCACCTTCTTGTCCTGTATCCCATAGAAGTGTGCCATCACTGCTGAATGACATAAGCCGGGAAGTTCCCTGATCTATTAAATAAATCGTGCCGGCAGTATCGGTTACCGGGCCAACAATCGAAAAAAGATTTGAAAAAAGAACACCTTCATCTTCTGTTTCTGCACCATATACCTGCTCGAGCTCAAAAGAAACAGGCGGGTTTTCACTGTTTTGCCATATGCCGTACTCAGGGTTATGAATTGTTATATCCGGATTGTTGCTGAAGGATTGATCCGGGTCAGTTTGATTTGTACAAGAAACAAAAAGAATTGATATCAAAATAATAAGCCGCCAGGCACAATTTACTTTCATTAGATCAGGTTTTAAAAAATTAGCAAAGAGGGACAATTTTTAATGGTCATGTTTCGGGTTAAATCGAAACTGATTAAATTAACAGGACATCTTCGACCGGATGATAGTTTATTTAAAATCCAACTAAAAATAATTTAAAGATTAAGGATTCAATATGAATATCCAAACTCTTTCTTTAACTCCCGGCCTATAATCATCCGCTGAACCTCGGAAGTTCCCTCACCGATGGTCATCAGTTTGGAGTCGCGGAGGAAGCGCTCGACATGATATTCTTTTGTGTAACCATAGCCTCCATGTATCTGAACGGCATCGAGTGAGGCTCTTACGGAAAGCTCCGATGCAAACAGCTTTGCTTTGGAAGCAGCCATGACGTATGGTTTGCCCTGATCCTTGAGCCACGCCGCGCGGTGAACAAGCAGCCGGGCGGCATCAATCTCTGTAGCCATATCCACCAGCTTATGTTCAATGGCCTGGAAATTGCCGATCGGCTTGCCAAACTGTTTTCGTTCCTGTGAATATTTTACGGACTCCTCAAGTGCTCCGCGAGCGATACCGACCGAAAGCGCACCGATTCCGATTCGTCCGCCATCCAGTACTTTCATGGTATCGATAAACCCCATTCCCTCGTCACCGATCATATTCTCAGCAGGCACTTTCACATTTTCGAATACCACTTCGGTGGTATCGGATGAGTTCATTCCAAGCTTGTGCATCGGCGGACCCGGTTTTACGCCTTCCATTTCGCGTTCAATTACAAATGCGGAAATTCCTTTGGTTCCTTTGTCCGGGTCGGTTTTGGCAAGAACAAGGTAGGTGTGGCCAACGGAGCCCTGGGTTATAAATGTTTTCGTACCGTTTATGATCCAGTGGTCACCGTCTTTAACGGCCGTCGATTTCATTCCCGAAGCGTCACTTCCCGAGCCAGGTTCTGTCAGGCACCAGGCTCCCAGTTTTTCACCTTTGGCAAGAGGTGCCAGGAACTTCAGTTTCTGTTCGTGTGTACCGGCCAGCGCAATGTGTCCGGAGCAGAGGGAGGTGTGTGAAGCAACCGTAAGAGCCAAGGATGCATCCCATCGGGCGATTTCTTCGATGGCGAGACAAAAACTGACGGTATCAAACCCGGCGCCGCCGTACTCTTCATCATGATAAATTCCCAGCAGGTTTTGCTCCGCCAGCAGTTCAATCAGATCGTGTGGAAATTTTTTAGAAGCATCCCTTTCAATCACCGTTGGTGCAACGTGCCGTTCGGTAAAATCACGTACAGCATCGCGAATCATCTGCTGATCTTCGGATAGCTCAAAATTTAGTTGTTTGGATTGTTCAAGTGTGTCAACGCTCATGAATAAAAGGTATTGGTTTTAAAATTTGGAATCGCTTTCATGAAGATAACGAATTTGATGAAAAATCGTTTCCATGCGGAAGAAAAAAAAATGTAATGACGCAGGCATCAACAAATTGCATACTGCATACTGCTTACTGTCTACTACCTACTACCTACTGCCAACCCCGACAGAGTCATACACATGTCCTTGGTCAAATTTTTCGCTGTCGGGATTTCACTTCGTGGGAATCGCTACGCTCGGAGCGCTCCGCTCAACAGCCTATTACTATTTTGCCCTTTCCGATTTAACTTTTTCCCACGTATCATATCCCCCTTTCTGATCCACTCTTCCTTCCGGCACTTCCCGCAACGATTCGCACGATTTAAGGGTTTCATGAAGGTCTTTCGGCAGGCGCAGGTACCAGCCGGTTCCCTCTGTTTTCCACTCTGCCATTTCATCCGAAACATCTTTCACAATTTTTGCCGGATTTCCCACAACCACCTTCCTTCTTGGTATTTCCATACCTTCCGGAACAAAACAGAGCGCCCCGATGATACACTCTTCGCCAACTTTCACACGGTCCATCACCACTGCATTCATCCCCACAAGCGAATTGCGTCCGATGTGAGCCCCATGAATGATGGCACCGTGGCCGATGTGGGCGTGCTCCTCTAAAATGACGGTCACACCCGGAAACATGTGGATGGTACAATTTTCCTGTACGTTTGCCCCGTCATTGATCACAATCTTGCCCCAGTCACCCCGGATAGCCGCACCGGGCCCGATATAGACATCCTTTCCGATCATCACATTTCCGGTAACCGCAGCCTGCGGGTGGATGAATGCACTTTCGTGAATAACCGGTTTGTAGCCTTTGAATTCGTAGATCATTGGAATGGATTCTGTTTAGATTCAAATATACAGTTAATTTACAAATGATTGAACAACCTCCGCGCGTGTTCCGCTTCTGGAACACCGCGCAGCGTTGTGGTTTTGTGGCTGGAATCAATTTATCGTGAAAGCCTTGGGAACTCAGGCGAGGATTATCGATTGTTAAATCTCGCCTTCAGTTCTAAACGCCTTCGGAATGAATATATCTTGCCTTAACTCAAGTTCCGCAAAATGGCGATGTAGTGGCTGCAAAATAAGTTTCATTTAAAAGTGATAGAAATGCTTCATGTCATAACTTTTTATATACAAAAATTGATTGGCTGGTCATTATACCTTCACTGTTTTTAAAACAGTAGATCTTAATATATAATGAATGGTATTCACCTTTTCAGAGGTATAAACCAGCCCCGTTTCGGGGCGGCATATCCGTAGCCCCACAGGTTCAAAACGTGAATCTGTGGGGTGCAAGGAGACCGAATTTTAAAGAAGCGCCATAGGCGCGGCATCATTCGAACTCTGAATTCAACCTCCCTCATAAAATTCAAACAGATAGTCTGAGTCGTAT
>JBHJOO010000042.1:0-4724 GCA_050329675.1 Balneolaceae bacterium | reverse complement strand
CGTGTATTTATAAGTTGATCACCATTTGGAATTTCAATTATACTTGTATTTCCGTTAAAAGTGGCGGCAGTTCCGGCAACAGTGTTCAGTCCATCCGTGTAAGTGATATCCACTATACCATTATCGGCTGGGTTAAAATTACCAACCACATCATCGGCGGTGTTTTCAAAAGTCCAGTTTGCAAGCACACCAGCAGGGCGAAATGTTCCCTTTGTTCTAAAAGATCTTGATAATTGTGCAAGAGGTATGTTATCTGCACTTAAAAGGCCGCTTCTTAGTTCCAGCTGAAACAGGATACCGGTGCCAAAATTTGAAAGAGGTTCTATTATGAGTGTTGGACCGGTTACAGAAAATTGCAATTCAATATTTTGGCCATCATAATCCTGAAAAAGAATAATATTGTTTTTCGTTACTGACTCAGGGTTTATGTCTGAATTAAAAGTAATTATAATATTTGCATCGATCGGTACACTTTCAGGAGGAATAGCTGTATTGAGATCCAAACCACCTGCTGTTATGGAAACAACATTCAGACTAATGTCTTGTGTGGCATCATTATTTCCACACGCCTGTATTATAAACACCAATATAATGGTAACTGGAATAATTAATATAATTGTCTTGATTATTTCCATTGTTAAATATTTCTACAACGATAATTTTAAACGTAAGATACGGCTATAAAAAAGGTATCCTAAATAATGTATAAATTAATGCTCTATTTGAGCCTTATCCTTTTTTCTTGAAGAATATCTGTCATTTTGATGATTCTCTCGAAGCAAAAAATTCCAACTTTTGACTTTAGATTATGATATATAAAAGCCCTGAAAAATGATAAAATCATAATTCAGGGCTTAATTATAATCAATAAAGCTTTCATTTACTATAACAGCAAATGCATCAGACTATTTTATCAGTGTCAATTTCCTGGTGATTGATTGCCCATCGCTTTGCAGTCTGTACATATACGTTCCACTTGCTAAACCTTCCGCATTAAATTTCACTTCATGAAATCCGGAAGTTCTCACACCATCAACCAATGTCGCAACTTTTTGTCCTTGAGTATTGTAAACAGTCAACAGGACATGAGCTGGTGAATCCAGCGTAAAGGTTATGTTGGTTGTAGGGTTAAACGGATTTGGGTAGTTTTGATTCAGTTGGAAGCTAACCGGTATTACGATGTCTTCGTCAATATTTGTAAATAACGGAGGTGTTGGTGAATTACTTAATACTATATTGTCAATATAAATAACAATATTTTCTTCCAAATCTACGGGATCAGCAAAGTCTGGCATGAGTGCAATGACAGGATACTCTCCATCGGCATCTGGAAAGAAGAAAGTAATGTTTTCCCATTCCCCTACCTTTGTCTGAGGTTCCACCGATACCAACTCAAAATTGGGTGTTTCTCCACCCTCAATTTTAAATCTTAACGGACTGATTCGAGGCTTTAATACCTGGTAGTGAATATACTTCATATCCGTCATATCTATAGGTTCCGGAAGATTGCTCCAGAAACCACCCCAGGGATTACCATCGTATGCTCTTAAAAATCTTAACACATACTGGCTTGGGTTCAGAACGTCAGGATCTGGATTTTCAACTATTTCAAAAGCTTCCTCGTTCGATACATTGCCATCCGTAAAGTTATTTATTGGAATAGCAAAATCCGGAAATTCGAAATCCTCAATTATAACATAATCCTGCGCAAACACACTGTTAAATGTGCAAAAGCAGATTGTAATTAATCCTATTAGTAACTTTGTCTTCATGATTGCTCCTTTCTTTAATTGTTGATTGTTTGTTTGTGATGAGTTATGATTTTCTGCATTTTTTTATACTAAAAGAATAAATAGATCTATAAGTAAAGACTAAAAAAAACAGTGAAATCAAAACACTTTTTGTGAAATTCAAAGCATAATCTATGGGCTGAATAAACAACCACATAAATAGTGAAATATTGATAATATTATCATTGAATGATAAAATCATTTTTTAATAAACTTTCAGAATTTGTGCCTGTATAAACATTAATAGTTCCCGGCTCAACCACATAATTCATCTCTATATCATAAAACATTAACTGTGAAGGATGTAATTGAAATTTTACAGTCTCTGTCTGTCCTGGAGAAAGAGTTATTTTTTTAAAATCCCTTAACTGTTTTACAGGGCGCGTGACACTTGCAGTCAATGTTCGTGTATAAAACTGAACGACTTCATCACCTTCGAGGCTACCCGTATTAGTTACATCAACCGATATTTCAAGTGTATCCGATTTTGAGATGGACTTTTTATCAAGTTGAAGATTACTGTATTCAAAATTTGTAAAACTCAACCCATAACCAAATGGGTATAAAGGAGCATTTGGTGCATCAATATATTTTGAGGTATACTTCTGGTTGGGATCCATAGGGCGGCCGGTATTCTTATGATAATAATAATACGGTGCCTGACCGGTCTCGGCAGGAAATGTTACAGGCAGTTTTCCAGATGGATTGTGATTACCAAAGAGAACCTCCGCAATTGCATTGCCCGTTTGGGTTCCCAAAAACCAGGTGTTTAAAATAGCTGGTATATTTTCGTCCGCCCAATTAATTGTCAGTGGCCTTCCTGCCATCAGTACCATAACAACCGGTGTTCCTGTCTCATAAATTGCTTTTAAAAATTCTTCCTGAGCACCCGGAAGATTAAGAGTGGCCCGGCTGGCAGCTTCACCGCTCATTAAAGCTTCTTCACCAACAGCAACTACGGCCACATCGGAATTGCGTGCAAGATTCACTGCCTCCTGAAATCCTGCTCTTGACAAATCGGTGAAATCCACTCCAAGAGCATGTACTACTCTGGTGCCTTCTGACACGTAATTTTTGATTCCTTCAAAAAGTGTGACATTATCTTCTGCCCTGCCGGCACCGGACCACGACCCAAGCAACTCCTGCTGGTTATCAGCAAGCGGGCCGAGAACTGCAATTTGATTAAGTTCGGTTGAAATCGGGAGTACCTGATTTTCATTTTTGAGCAATACGATGGATTTTTTCGAAATTTCAAGCGCCAAATCCAGAAATTCCTGTTTCATTAAGGTTTCCTTTTCCCTTTCTGCATCAGAATATCTGTACGGATCATCGAAAAGCCCAAGTTCAAATTTCATGCGTAAAATACGTGCAACCGCCCTGTCGATTTGTTTCTCGTTGATCGAGCCCTCTTCAATTAGTGCAGGGATTTCATTGAGGAAAGTTGTGCTTTGCATTTCCATATCAACGTTTGCATTTATAGCCAGTTCAGCAGCCTGTTTGTCATTTGCAGCTACGCCATGCTGAATCATTTCAGGGATGGAAGTGTAATCCGTTACAACAAATCCGTTAAAATTCCATTCGTCTCTCAAAATAGTATTCATCAGAAATTTACTACCGGTTGCGGGAACACCGTCATATTCATTAAAGGCCGTCATAAATGTAGCTACGCCTTCATCAAGAACATCTTTAAAAGGGGGCAGGTATACTTCTCGGAGCACTCTTTCCGAAATATCAACGGTATTATAATCCCGTCCCCCTTCTGCCGCACCATATGCCGCAAAATGTTTGGCAGTTGCCATGATGGTATTTAAATCATATAAGTCATTCCCCTGATATCCCCGCACCCTTGCCTTTCCGAAAACTGAATTTAACAAAGGATCTTCACCGGCACTTTCAGCAATTCTCCCCCATCTCGGGTCCGGTGATACATCTATCATTGGGGCAAAAGTCCAGTGTAACCCTGCTGCAGCAGATTCAATTGCAGCTGCCCTGGATACTTTTTCAACCAATTCAGGATCCCATGTAGCAGTTTCTCCAAGAGGGATAGGAAATATTGTTTTGTAACCATGAATTACATCAAAAGCGAAGAGTAACGGAATTCCAAGCCTTGTTTCCTCAACGGCTATACGCTGTAACCAATTTGTATATTCAACTGTATAAGCATTAAAAATTGCACCTGATTTGCCTTCACGAACCAATTGTTCAAAATCTTCCCGTAAAGTTGGCCCTGTTTCAGAAAAACCACTGCTCAATAATGTAAGCTGTCCCAGCTTTTCATCCAATGTCATCAGATTAAGTACCGAATCTACTTTTTGAGAAATAATGGGATCCCAGTCTGAATCAAAAGAGGTCTTTTCAGCTTTACATCCATTTAAAATTAAGAACAGAAAAATGTTTAAAAGGAGAAATATCTGTATAGTTTTATTATTCATTTTAGTTTTTCTTCTTTGTTAATTGTTCTGTTAGTTTGCCTCTGTTATATCCTTACAAATTTTACATCAATTCTTTAATCTACAATGTATACCTATCTTTACATAGTTTCGTATTTAATTTCATAAAATTTTTTATTATTCAATATTGAAACTTGTTGTAAAGTTCCATCAAACCAATTTACTTCTATACTCACAGGATGTTTGTCAAATCCTAAAATGTGAGTTCTGCTATTTTGAGAATTGTTCGATGATCCGGCCTGTATATACCTTTTTGGGCCTTTTTTGCCGTCTTCATATTCTAAGCGTACACTCGAACCAATTCCTGCAGGATTACCGCCTGGCCCTTTTAACCGAATTTGTATACCCGGTTTCCCGGTTTGATTTAAATACAGTTTTGTTTCTTCTCCTATCTGAGACAAAGCGAAATCTTTTTTTCCATTGTTGTTTAAATCAGTGAAGGCCGTTCCACGCTGTTCTCCATAAGTTTTAATTCCACTGTGAT
>JBHJOO010000541.1:0-3406 GCA_050329675.1 Balneolaceae bacterium | reverse complement strand
GAATAACCGGCATGGTGTTGCAACCACTAAATTTATTTGGTGTCTATAACATTGTCAGCAGCAGGTCATTCCCCCAACCCCCATCAAGAAGCTGCGAGAAAATAAAGAAACAATCATTTACACTATACATATTTACTGGTAATGACACTAGACGCAACACTACACTGAATACCAGAAAATCGCAAAGAAATGACATGTGGTACCTATGAGGACAAAAAGATGCCAGATGAAATGAGTATATTTTAATTTGGGTGCAGCATAGAAAGCAACGCCAATGGTATAAGCAAGACCTCCAAGCATCAGCCAGATAATTCCAGCAGGCGGCATGCTGAGCCACATATCTTTAGCAGCAAATAAGGCAATCCACCCCATAGCCAGATACAGAAAAGTCGAAAATTTCGGGTATTTAACTCCAACCAGTAATTTTAAAATAATGCCGCCAATGGCAATTCCCCATATCAGCCCGAACATAATCCATCCGATACTGTCTCTCAAAACACCGAGTGTAAATGGTGTGTAAGTTCCGGCAATCAGCAGGAAAATGGCCATGTGATCAAAAATACGAAGCCGTTGTTTTAGTTCATCCTGCTTTGCAGCATGATAAATAGTTGAGCTAAAATAGAGTATAATGGCAGTTGTAATAAAAACACATACTCCGATTACCGTTAAAGCATCACCATTCGTTGCTGCATGCATTATCAGAAAAGGGGCGGCAATTATTGCTCCAATCAGGCCTATACCATGACTGATACTATTGGCTATTTCTTCACCGGCCGTCTGTTTCCGGTCAGTTTTTTTAATTTTTTTGATCACTGATATGTCTATTTTGTGATAGTATAACTAAAAATAGAAATATTTTGTTTCAAAATTTTCACAAAAAAAAGAAATTTTGACTAACTAATGAACGGCTTTTTTATTAAATGACTATAGAAGGATTATTTGTAATCATCTTAATTCTTGCCGCCCTTGTATTTCTTGTATTTACCAGGATATCTGCGGATGCTGTTTTTGTTGGTGTATTGGCACTTATCATCGTTTCGGGATTTATTCCAATTGAGCAAACCATTGCTGGTTTTTCAAATGAAGGGATGTTAACCGTGGCTGCACTCTATTTTGTAGCTTCCGGGCTTCGTGAAACAGGAGCTATTCAGTTTGTAATCAAATCATTATTGGGAAATCCAACTGCCATATGGAAAACACAGTTCAAAATAATTGCCCCTGTAATGGGTATGAGTGCTTTTTTAAATAACACTCCGATTGTAGCAGCCTTCATACCTGCATTACAGGAGTGGGCAAGAAAATTCAGAGTTCCCATTTCGAAACTTTTAATTCCTTTAAGCTATGCTGCTATACTTGGCGGGGTTTGTACTTTGATAGGGACAAGCACGAATTTAATTGTTAATGGACTGCTGATTACAGAAAAAAATGTCTCATTAAATATGTTTGATCCTGCTTATGTTGGAATTCCGCTTGCTATTATAGGTGGTGCTTATCTTCTGTTACTTGGCAATAAATTCTTACCCGAAGGTACAGCCTCTTATTCATCTTTTGAAAATACAAGGGAATATACAATAGAAATGATTGTGCGCAAGGGAAGCCCGCTTGTGGGAAAAACGATTGAAGAAGCCGGCCTGCGCAATTTGCCATCCTTGTTTCTGGTTGAAATTGTACGCGATAATACCATTCTTGCTGCAGTGGAGCCGGATGAAATTATTCATAAAGAAGACAGGCTTATCTTTACCGGTATGGTTGACTCAATTGTCGATCTGCAACATATAAAAGGCCTCGAGCCGGCGACTGACCAGGTTTTTAAACTGGATGCTCCCCGGCGAGACCGTCACCTGGTTGAAGCTGCTGTATCATCTTCGAATCCGATTGTCGGGAAAACCGTGAAATAAGGGGAGTTTAGAAACAGGTATGGGGCAGTGATCCTGGCAATTTCACGTGGCGGGAAACGAATTGAAAAAAAGATAGGTGATATCCAGCTTAAAACAGGTGATGTCCTCTTAATGGAAGCTCCCCGAAACTTTGCTGAACGTTACGAAAAATCGAGTGATTTTTTACTGGTAAGCACGTTGGCAAAAAATGGGTCACCTAATTACAGTAAAAGCTGGATTGCACTAACCGTACTGGCTGGAATGGTTTTTCTTGCCTCTGCAAACTTGCTCTCCATGTTTCAGGCTTCATTTCTTGCAGCGATTATGATGCTTGCAACAGGTTGTACAACAATGAGTACGGCACGATCGGAAATTGACTGGCAGGTTTTGCTGGTTATTGCAGCATCCATTGGAATTGGTAATGCATTGAACTACACAGGTGCAGCAAATGTTTTGGCGGGCGATTTTATTAGCCTGGCCGGAGATAACCCCTATCTTGCACTTATTGCCACATTTTTAATCACATCAATCCTGACGGAAATGATAACCAATAATGCAGCTGCTGTTTTGGTATTTCCGATAGCAATCTCTGTGGCTAACGGACTGGGAGTTTCCTTTATGCCATTTATTATGGTTATTATCTTTGCTGCTTCAGCAAGTTTTGCAACACCGATTGGGTATCAGACTAATCTTATGGTTTATGGCCCGGGTGGTTATAAATTCACTGATTATCTGAAAATGGGAATACCACTGCATCTTATGGGTGCAATTATAACCTTGATAATTGTACCACTGGTCTGGCCCTTTTAAACAGCAGTCATGCAGAGAAATAAAAAACTTAACAATGAACACAGGAAAACATCAAAGAAAATATGATTGAAGAAATTTCAGAAATTGCTATAAAAGCCGGGCATGCCATTCTTGAATACTACAAGGAAGATGTAATTGTAGAAAGAAAAGATGATAATTCACCTCTTACCAAAGCGGATATGGCAGCTCATTATATCATCACAGACTCACTTAAAAAACTTACACCCGACATTCCCATTATTTCTGAAGAAGGAGGTGTTGCTGATTTCGATGTGAGAAAAAAGTGGGAAAGGTTTTGGCTGGTTGATCCTCTCGACGGCACTAAAGAATTCATTAAAAAAAATGATGAATTTACCGTTAATATTGCCCTTATTGAAAATGGGAATCCTGTTATTGGCGTTGTTTATATTCCGGCAAAAGATATTTTATATGCCGGGCATAAAGAAAACGGCAGCTATAAAAAAGTGAATAAATCTGACTGGATTCGTATTTATTCCAAAAAGCCTGACCTTTCAAAACCGGTTACGGTTGTAGCGAGCCGATCTCATGGGTCAGATGATCTGGATGAAAAATTGACTGAAAAAGGTGTTAAAATTGGAAGTAAAATACCGGCAGGCAGTTCACTGAAGTTTTGCCTTGTGGCTGAGGGATCCGCCGATATCTATCCGAGAATGGGTCCAACCATGGAATGGGATACTGCGGCCGGTGATGCGGTTTAC